>JACPYM010000006.1 GCA_016196035.1 Acidobacteriota bacterium
ACGGCGCGCAAGTTCCTGGGGGTGATCTACCGGACGCTGAAGAACAAATGGGTGTTCGCAGACTTCCCCCATTTCGTCCTCGCCGAGGGCTAACAACCACCTCGGAGTAGACAACTCATCATAGGAGAAGCGTTATGTCTAAACCAGCCGTCGCAACCAAGCGCAAAGTGCAACCCAAAATTGTGGTGCTGGATGTCCCGCCGCCGAAGCAAGGCAGGCGAAAACATCCTGAACTGCCGCCCATTACCACACATCCCGAACGGCTCGGTGGCACGCCAACGATTGCGGGCACTCGCTTACCCGTCACGACGTTGCTGGATTATTTGATGGAAGGCGCAACGATCCAGGAATTCGTGGACGATTTCGGCGCGGTCTCATTGGCGGATGCCGAGGCGGTGTTGCAACAACTCAAAAATGCTTTGGCAACTGGCTGGCTGGCGGAGCAAGTGGAGCAGTGATGCGAAAAGCCATCCTTTTTGACACTGGCGTGCCGCGTCCGCTACGCCGGTTACTGTTGCCGCATCGCGTTACCACAACACAGGAACTGGCTTGGGAAGAATTGAAAAACGGCAACTTGCTGAAGGTCGCGCAAGCGGATTTCGACGTACTCATTTCCACTGACGCCAACATCAAATATCAGCAACGGCTGGATGAGTTCGATATTGCCCTCATCATCTTGCGCGCCTTTCGTATCTCGCTCAAATCTCTCACACCACTCGTTCCGCAATTGCTCACACTGCTGGAAACAATAGAAGCCGGGCAGGTCATTTATCTATACGCCGATGCGTCGCTCATGCAAAAAGATCAACGCAAAGGCCAACGAAAATAAGCGCGATGTTTATTGATTCCCACGCCCATCTCGACGTACCCAACTACGACGCTGACCGTGCCGAGGTCATCGCACGCGCGCAGGCCACCGGGGTCGAATTGATGTTGGAAATCGCGGGCAGCGATGTGGGCAAAGGTTCGCTCCCCAATGGCTTAAAACTGGCCGAAGAGTATCCGTTCATTTACGCGGCGGTCGGGCTGCATCCGCACGAAGCCAGTTTGTATGACGAAGCGTTGGAAGCCGAATTGCTCAGTGCCGCACAACATCCCAAAGTCATCGGCTGGGGTGAAATCGGGCTGGATTACCATTACGACCACAGCCCGCGCGAGGTGCAGCGGCGCGTCTTTGCCCGGCAGTTGGAACTGGCGCGGAAAATGCAACTGCCTGCGATCATCCACACACGCGAAGCCGAGGACGACACAATTGCCATTTTGCAGGAACACTGGGCGCAAGGCTGCGGCGCGGAAATCGGCGGCATCATCCATTGTTTCACCAGCACGCAGGCGCTGGCTGCTGCGGCGCTGGCAATGGGCTTTTCCATTTCGTTTTCGGGCGTCGTGACGTTCAAAGCGGCGGATGAATTGCGCGCCGTGGCCCAGAGCGTGCCGCTTGACCGATTGTTGATCGAGACCGATTGCCCATTTCTCGCACCCGTGCCGCATCGGGGTAAGCGGAATGAACCGGCCTTTGTGATTGAGACGGCGCGGAAGCTGGCCGAATTGAAGGACGTGACAGTGGAAGAGATTGCCCAGGTCACGACGGCCAATTTCAAACGGCTTTTCAAATTGCCAAGCGAATGACGCGGTTTGGCAAAATGCCAGCCGATTGACATTCCGCAGGGTGCAAGGTACAAATCTGCCCCTGCCCGTACACACTCAAATTCAGCAATACATTGTTGAAGATGGTTCCGCGAAAAACCGTTTTCGACGGCTCGCGGCGGTGGTTTACGGCGCTTTGGCAAGTGTGGCTGGTGACGGATAGCAGGTTATTTTACAGGGCAAAATTAAGTTGACCGGGGCAGGCGGGGACGGCGCACCAATTGCAGTCTGGCCCAGTTGAAGAGATTCGCAGTTTTATTTATGGCGCAGCAAAATACCTTCGACATCACTTCCAAGATTGACCACGCCGAAGTCGTGAATGCGATTCAGCAGGCGCTGAAAGAAGTGCAGACGCGCTTCGATTTCAAAGACAGCAAAAGCAACATTGAAACCGAAAACAAAGACGCGATCATTCTGACTTCGGATGATGAGTACCGGCTGAATAGCCTGAACGACATCCTGCAAGGCAAGTTCGTCAAGCGCGGTGTGCCCTTGAAAGGGCTGACTTACGGCAAGGTCGAACAGGCCTTGGGTGGCACAGTGCGCCAGCGCATCACGCTGCAACAGGGCATTCCGCAAGAGAAAGCCAAAGAGATCGTCAGGCAAATCAAGGATTCCAAGCTCAAAGTGCAAGCTTCGATTCAGGGCGATCTGGTGCGTGTCGCGGGCAAAGACCGCGATGTGCTGCAACAAGTGATGGCGCTGTTGCGCAATCACGATTTCGGGATTGATATGCAGTTCGGCAATTACCGGACGACCTAAGCGCCGCTTTTACTGATTATGCTAAACATCGTCTCTGCCCCGGCAAAAATAAAGGCCAAGATCACCGCCAAACAAATCTTCCGCTTGATCGAAAGCGATTTGGCAGCGGTCGAAGACGAATTCGAGCGGCAGGCGCGTTCCAACATCCAAATCATCTCGCATATTGGGCATTATCTGCACCGCACCGGCGGCAAGCGCGTGCGCCCGGCCTTGCTCATCCTCGCCACCAAAATCTTTGGCGAAGAGCTGGACGGCAACATCATCGAGATGGCCGCTGTGATGGAGTTTTTGCACACGGCGACGCTGGTGCACGACGACATCATTGACGGCGCCGAGGTGCGGCGCGGCCATCAAACCGTGGCTTCGCAATGGGGCAATCATAAAGCCGTGCTGATGGGCGATTGGCTGTATATGTCGGCCTACGAAACGGCGTTGCGCCAACGCAACCTGGAAATCCTGGACGTGCTGACCGAGGCCACGCGCAAGATGACCGAAGGCGAACTGATTCAACTAACGCTGCTCGGCAACATGCGCATCAGCGAAGAGCAGCATCTGGACATCGTGCGGCGCAAGACGGCGTTCCTGTTCAGCGCCAGTTGCCGCATCGGCGGCATTTTGCGCGGCGCGAGCGAGTTGGAAAAAGTCGCGCTGGCCGATTACGGTTTGAACCTCGGCATCGCCTTCCAACTGATTGACGACCTGCTGGATTTCACCTCTGATGTCGAACAGTTGGGCAAACCCGTGCTAAGCGATTTGCGCGAAGGCAAAGTCACGCTGCCCTTGATCCGCCTGTTGCGGCATCAACCCGAATGCGCCGCTTTGGTCAACGCTGCGATGCACGCCGAACCGGGTTGCACGGATCAGGCCGAAGCCGTCCTGGCATTGCTCAAACGCCACGGCGAATTGGAAGTCGCGCGCAACGAAGCCATCACTTACATCCAGCGTGCGCAAACCGCCTTGACCGTGTTGCCTGACAACACCTATCGCCGCGCGCTTGCGGATGTTGCTCAATTCATCATTGAGCGTGACCGTTAGGGCCAAATATGTCGTATCCGACTTCTTGCTGTTGAAAACTTCGCTTCCTTTTCGCTGGCTCAGTTTGTCTTTGTTCAACTTCCGCTAAAAAATTTTCGATTAAGCATGTTTTTACTCCGGCTAAGCATGTTTTTATTTGCGAAAGTCATGAGTGATGAAGATAATGCCGTTGCTTTCTTCAACTCTTTCTGGTCTGCAACTTAATTGGCAATCGCTATGATGGAAGATACGGCGCTGGCTACACTCCAACGGTCTTTGAGTGAGGCACGCGAAGCCAAACGCAAGATTCAAACCCGGTTGATCGAGATCGAGACCGAGGCGACGACCTTACGTTCGCAATTGTCCTCGTTTGACATCATCATCGAACAAACCGAAGCCGCCTTACGGCGCGTGCTGTTCCCCAGCGATGCGCACCTTGATCGGCCCGTACCGCCGACACCCTCGCGGCCAACACCGCCACCCTATGCCGATCACAGTGCAATGGAACGCATGCTCGCCGAGCGCACCTTGATGGAGCGTTATGATGCGGCGGTGCTACAGGCCTCGGACTTTGAGGCTGAGATCGTCAAACTTCAGCAAAGCGAAAAGAACGGCAACGTCCGCTTTAACGACTTCCGTATTCCCCAGGCCGCCACCATCGTTTTACGCGAAGCCAATGGCTCGCTGCACGTCAGTGAAATTTACCGCCGGATGAATGATGGCGGCTTTGAATTCCGCGGCCAGCATCAACTGATCACGCTGGCCGTGAGCTTGAGCCGCAGCAAGCGCTTTCGCAAAGTCGCCCCCGGCACCTTTGAACTCGTGCCTGAAGCAGAAGCCGGTCGCGTGGCTTAACACACGTGTTCTCTCCTCCAACCCAAGCCGCATCCCATGCCCGATCCGCACGAAATCGAAGTCAAGCTGCGTTACGACAGCGTCGCGCCGCTTGAACGCGCGGGCTTGCAACTCACGCTCGAAACGCCACGCCATTTTGAAGACAACTGGTTGCTCGACACCGCCGCGCGCCAATTGAGCCAGCGCGCCGCCATCCTGCGTGTGCGGCAAGTGAACGGCACGGGCACGCTCACCTTCAAAGAAAGAGCCGCGCCCGATGCCGCCGCCACGCAATTCAAAGCGCGCGTCGAAATCGAGACCCCCATCGGCGACCCGGCCAGCACCCTGGCGCTTTTGGGGCGACTCGGCTACCGCCAATGGTTCCGCTACCAAAAATACCGCACCGTATATCGCGCCGGCTTGCCGAGCGGGGCTGAGTTACATGTTATGTTCGATGAAACACCGTTGGGCAATTTCATCGAACTGGAAGGCGCCGAAGAAGCCCTTGCCGAAGCCGTGCAACGGCTGGGCGTGCGGCGTGCAGAATACATTTTGGAAAGTTACCTGGCGCTGCAAATCAACGTCTGCCGCGCCTTGGGCCGCGAATTGGAAGACATGATTTTCTGACCACTGACCGCTGACCACTGTTTATGAAAGCAATGATCCTCGCCGCTGGTTTCGGCACACGTTTATGGCCGCTGACCATCGGCAGAACCAAACCGGCAATTCCCTTCCTCAACCGCCCGTTGATCGCCTTCACGATTGATTATCTGAAGCAGTTCGGCTGCGACGAAATCATCATCAATTTGCATCACGAACCCGACTCCGTGCGCACCCAAATCGGCGACGGCTCGCAATTCGGCGTGCGCATCCATTACGCCGTCGAAGAGCCGGAAATTCTGGGCACTTCAGGCGCGCTCGACAACGTGCGCGAACAACTCGAAAACGACACCTTCCTCGTCGTCAACGGCAAGATCATCACCGACATTGATCTGGCGGCGGCGCTGCAAACACATCGTGAAAAGCAGGCGCTCGCCACACTGGTGCTGCGTCCCAACCCCAAACGCGAACGCTTCAGCGAAGTGCTTGTGACTGCCGATGACCGCATCGAGAAATTCGCGGGCTTCCCCCAGGCCTCAGACCTCAGACCTCCGACCTCCGACCTCAGACCCCAGACTTCAGGCCTCGAAACCCAGAACCCAGAACTTAGAACTCTGAACCCAGAACCGCCCTTAATGTTCACCGGCATTCACATCCTCGACCCCAAGATTTTCGAATTCATTCCGCGCGGCGTCTTTTCTGACTCGGTGCGCGATGTCTATCCGCCCGCAATGGCCGCAGGCAAAGTGATCGCCGCGCACGTCGCCGCGCAAGGTTCGTGGTACGAGCTAAGCACGCTCGAACGCTATTGGGCGATTAGCCAGGAATTTTTGCGGCGTGAGGGAAGCGATGTGGTCATGGACGAAGGCTGCCAGATTGACCCCGGCGCGCAAGTCAGCGGTTCGATCCTTTGGCAACGTGTGCGCGTCGAACGTGGCGCGCGGCTGACCGATTGCGTCATCGGCGATGACGTCGTCATTCCCGCCGGAGCTGAATTTCAGCGCGCGGTGATCGTGCGCGCCGCCCTCGCCGCCCATCAGCCACCGCCCGAAAAAGCCCAGCGCGGCGTGGTCGTCGGCGACAATCTTGTCGTGCCTTTCTGAGAGTGCTACCATCCGCCCCGCCTCGTTACAGCAAAGAAAAAAGCCCCGCAGATTGAAACTCAGATCACCCATTTCTAAACACATACTCGTGCCCTAGCCCCAAGTTACGGTTCACTCAGACCTGATCTTTTCGGCTCCACAGCAATCAATTCGGCCTGGCGCAAAGGCCCTCATTTGCCCCGACGGTAACGCGCGTGTTCAAACGTCTGGCGCTCATTTCGGTGCTGGTCTTGCTGCCTGTGGTCTATTTCCTTCCGGCGGTGTTGGGCAGGGTGGGTGTCCTGGATGGAGATGGCTGGCAGTACGCGCTAGGTCTGCGCCTGTTGGCGGCGCAGATGGCGAGTTCCGGCGAGTTGCCGTTGTGGAACCCGTATATCTTCGGTGGCATGCCTTTCCTGGCGACGGTGCAAGTCGGCGCGCTCAATCCGTTGAACTGGCTCTTCGCCAGTTTCGCGCCGGACAGGGCAGCCGTGTTGATGTTGCTCGCCTGTTTCCAATTGGCCTTGAGCGGCACGTATCTGTATGCCCGCAGCCTGCAATTGAAGCGCGCCGCCGCGCTAGTCGCGGGACTGATCTTCGCCTTCGGCGGATTCATGGTCGCGCACATCGAACACACCGTCATTATCGCCGCCGCCGTTTGGCTGCCCTGGTTGTTGCTGGCAGTCGAACGGTTGTATGAACAACCCAGTTGGCGCTGGATTGCGTTGGGCGCGCTGTTCATCGCCTTGCAAATCGGCGCGGGTCATCCGCAACCGGCGTTTTATGCGCTGGTCACCGTGGGTGCTTACGCGCTCTTCACTTTGGTCGTGCGCGTCACGCCGGAACGCCGCTGGCAATTCGCCGCCGCCATCGCGCTGGTCGCCTGCTTTGGCTTACTGCTCGCCGCGCCGCTCTGGCTGCCCGCGCTGGAACTGGCGCGGCAAGGGGAACGCGCGCAGATCAGCTATGAATTCTTCGGCTCCTTCGCCCTGCCGCCGCGCCGTTTGCTGGCGTTGGTCTTCCCGTATTTCTTCGGCGGTTACGGGCTGGGGCCGTATCGCGTGCCGGTCTGGGATGCGTGGTGGGAAAGCAAATGGCTGTGCGGTTACGGCGGCCTGCTTGGGTTGTTGCTCAGCTTCGTTGCGCTGAGCCGGGCACGGCGGCAACCATTGGTTTGGTTTTGGAGCGGAACGGCAGTCGTGGCGCTGGCGCTGGCGCTCGGCCCGCATTTGCCATTCGATCTGAATTATCTGCTGTATCGCCTGCCCGGCTTCAACCTGTTCCGCTGTTCGTATCGAAACCTCTTCGAATTTAGCTTTGCGTTGGCCGTGCTGGCGGGCCTCGGCCTAAACAGTCTGGCGCAGATGAAAATGAAATGTGCGCTCATCAGCATACGTCACAGCGCGTTGGCGTTAACCGCGCTGGTGACAGGCACCGCGTTGGTCTATCGCCTGTATGCCGGGCGCTTGGGAACGCCTGCGCTGCTGCCCGCCCAGGCCGGCTCGCTCGCCAATGCCGAAGCCCTGTTGCCGATGCTCTTTTGCGGGTTGAGCATCGTTGCGCTCTGGCTTTATGCGCGGCGGCGCACGGCTTGGGCCGCCGCTGGTTTGGTCACGGTGCTTTTGCTTGATCTGGCTTCGTTCGGCTCGTTCTCTTACTGGCGCTTGCTCGATCCCAATCTGGTGGCGCGACTGGCCGATCCACCGACGGTCGCGTTCATCAAAGCGCGCGAAGCTGACTTGAACGCCTTCCGCACGGTGAGTCAGTCAAAAGGCGGCGATCCCGATTTGCTGAATAGCGCCAACGTTTCGATCCCGCGCGGCTTGCAGATTGTCAACGGCTACGACCCGCTGCGGCTGCCGCGTTTCGCCGACCTCGCGGGCCAGGTAGACATGTTCGGCGTCGTGCAGGATTTGAATATCTACGCGCCAGCAGCGCAGGGTTTGAACCTGCTCAACACGAAATACCTGCTCTGGGAACGTGGCAGCCCCGACCTCAAACACGGTGAAGTAGGCTTCAGTTACAACGAACTGGGGTTGCAATTCAGCGCAAACACCAAAGCGGAATTCACCACGAACGGCGCACCCGCCACCGAACTCGCCATCGTCTCGCTCTTGAGCGACGCCGCCCCACTCACCGACGGCACGCCCGTGCTGAAAATCAAATTGCACACCACGGCGGGCCACGTCATCGAGCGCGAATTACAAGCCGGACGCGACACCGCCGAATGGGCCTATGACCGGGCTGATGTGCGCGACGCCATCCGTCACCAACGCGCCACCACCGTCGAGAGCGCCCCGGCAGCCCCAAATGGAGGCTTTCAAAGTCATCGCTATCTGGCCCGGCTTAGCTTTGAACGCAGCGACATCATACGCATCGAATTGGCATCCGCACTTACCCGCGCGCACCTATTACTCGCCCGCGCTTCGCTGTATGACGCGGGCACGGGCCTCTCAACGCCGCTCGAGCGGGTGACGCTGGCCCCGGAACGCTGGCGCAAATTGGCGAGTTTTGGCGTGGTGGATGTTTACGAAAACCGCCAAG
Source organism: Acidobacteriota bacterium (assembly GCA_016196035.1). NCBI lineage: Bacteria > Pseudomonadati > Acidobacteriota > Acidobacteriota bacterium. Next base: position 8,484 of record JACPYM010000006.1, read on the forward strand.
CCCTGCCGCGCGCCTGGCTCGTGCCGCAAATCAGCGTGCTGCCACGGGCAGAAATCCTACGCGCCATTCAAACCGGCAACCTTCCCAACGGCACAAACTTCAACCCGGCGGACTTGGCACTGTTGGAAGCCGAAGACACGCCGACAATCTCTGCGTTGCCCGCAACCACGGCAACGACTGGCGTCCACGTCACGCATTACAGTCCGCAACGCATCGAACTGGACGTGCGCAATTCGCAACCCGCCTTTCTGGTGCTCAGCGAAATGTATTACCCCGGTTGGGAAGCCGAAATGGATGGCAATCCCGTCGCCATCCAACGCGCGGATCACACGTTGCGCGGCATCTGGCTTCCGCCCGGCGCGCAACGTGTCGTTTTCAATTATCGTCTCCCGTTCTTTCGCGCCGGTGTCTTGGCCGCCGCCATCGGCATCTCGCTCTTGCTCGCCGGAGCGCTCTTCAACCGTCGCAAGACAGCCCGGCTGCCCTTGTCCGACCAACTCCATCCGCTGCCCATTGGCAACGAAAGTATGCCGCGCCCGCTCGTTTGAACCGTTTCAGTTTTCGTCGCAACTTGACGGCTAGTACTCCATCAAGCTGAAAATGAGGGATGTAGGGCGGGATTTAATCCCGCCCTACATCCCGGATGCGCTCTCAGCATCCATCACTTACAGCTTGATGGAGTACTAGGCTGATTCCTGATTCCTGATTCCTGGAATCAGGAATCAGCGCGGTGTTGCTCGTGCGGTGTGCGCGCGCTGACTCGGCAACCGCTCTGCCGGTTCAACTTTTCCTCGTGCGCCTACTTGTGCTGCCCCTAACTTCTGAGTTCAAATCCGCGCTTCAACCGGCCCACGGGCCAACATTTTCAAACACCAAGACACAATGGCTAAGTATGAACAGACAAATTCTTGAGAAACAGACCGCGACTGGCCCGCTGGAAGATTTGAACGAAAAACGCGTGCGCAATTACGCCGCGCGCCATTTCGGCACGACGCCGGAAAACATCATTCTGACGGGCCTAACGCCCGACGCTTCGACGCGCAAATACTTTCGCATCGCTGACCAGCGCCAACCCTACGAAACGCTGATCGTCAGCCTCTATCCCGCGCCCTTCAACCCACACGACAACTCATTTCTGGATGTCACCAAGCTGTTTGAACGCGCTCACCTGCCCGTCCCCAAAATCCTGGGCGTGGCCGGCACCGAAGGCATCATCCTGCAAGAAGACCTGGGCGACACCAGTCTCGCCAAGTGGATGGAAGAAACTCGCCTGGCTGGTAATGCACAAGACGCCGATGAAATGTTGCGCCAAGCCATCGCCTTGATCGCGCGCATACAAGCCGCTTCTGAACTCGCCCACACTACCAATTCCATCGCCGCGCGCCTGGCTTTTGACGAAGACAAGCTCGGCTGGGAACTCAATTTCTTCTTCGATCATTTCTTCCATAGCTACCGCAAACAACAACTGCCACCCGCCGAAGAGCAAGCCATCAAAACCGACCTGCAAGCCATCGCCGCCGAACTCTCGGCGCGCGACCGTGCCCTCACACACCGCGATTACCACGGCATGAACCTGATGGTAGACCCGCACGGTCACTTGCGCGTGATTGACCATCAAGACGCCCGCATGGGCCCCGCGACGTATGACCTCGTGCCCCTGCTCGTCGAACGCCGCCTCGAACCCGCCGACGAAGCCTGGGTCGAAGCCTGGCAACAAATCTTCCTGCGCGAACGCGACCAACTAGGTCTGCCACCCATCGCGCTGGAAGACTTACGCTACGAATTCAATCTGATGACCGTGCAGCGCCAACTCAAAGCCATCGGCACGTTTTCCTATCAAACCGGTGTCGCCGGGCGTGGCGAGTTTTACGAGAAATACATCGTACCCGCGATTGCCACGGTCTTACGTGCCATGCGTGCGCCCGGTATGCGCGAATACCCGGCCCTGCGCGCGGCGTTGGAAAATCTGACGATTGAACAGGAATTGCGCGAATTGCTGAGACGCTTGCAGCCAGAGCAGAAAGTGGAAGTGCTGGAACTGGCGCGTAAATTGGCAATACACTGAATTTCACGCCCTAGCAGCAGCCAATTCTCTGCGGCTGCTGTACCTCAACCGCAGATCGCGGGGCACGTAAAGGCGAGCTTCGATCCAGGCGGCATAGCGCCCGATATTGCTGCTGTCGCGGCGAATGTACATGTACATGTGTAGCCGCGATCATCGGCGCGTGCGTCGTCTGGGTGCGTGTACTGCGCGCCATCGCAGGAGTCCCCCCAATCCGTCCCATAAGAATTTTGGATGATCCAGGCATTTTCCTCATCGTCCCAACCGATCAGTAACACCATGTGATTGAATTCTTCTTCATCTACGGGTTTCCAATAGAACACTTGCGGGTGGTGATAAAAATGTAAGGCCGAATTGCAGTCGCGTTAGCGACAAGCGTGAATTTAGCCCGGCGTTTTCAACGCCGGGAAGACGGCGAAAAAACCAGCGCGTCGCGTCAGCGACACCTGAATTCAAGCGTCGCTGACGCGACGCGCTGGTGACACATCAGTTTTCCGTGGGTTGAAACCCACGGCATGTATCTTGAAAATCAACTTTCAAACGATTAGAGTTGTTGCGACCTTTGGAAACAACAACTTAGCAAATTGGCGACGGGGACACTGAAACCCAGTGGACGACCGTCATTCTCCATTCTATATTCTCCATTCTCTTGCAGAGGCCGTCTTGATTGAAGTTTACCACTGCCCAGGAATGGAGAATGCAGAATGGAGAATGGCGGTTAAGCAGTTGGTAGTGAACGCCAAAACGCAAATTCCCCACTGTTTTCCACTGCAACAAGTCTATTAACAAGGGCACTTGTTAATCGTGGGGAAAGACGAGTCTGGCTCACGGCTCAGACCACGAGTCTGTAATTTAGATGACATTCAACTTTGCTGACTTCCCCATCCCGGGAATTGCTGCTCCGCAACCAACCTCCGCAGTAGACGCCTTCCCTTGCTTGCATTAGCATCCAGCCCGCACACAGGTTTTACGCGTTCATCGCACGCGCATCGCAACCAATATAGGCGGCTTGTCCCACAAGTTCCCTCCATAAAACGCTGCCGGGCGGCTGGTTGGGCGCTTGGCAGTAATACTTGCTTTTCATGTCTTCATTTGATTTCAACATCACCAACGCCCAAGCCGCGCAGAAGTTGGCGCGCTGCCGCGCGCTTTGCGCCGCCGGAACGCCCGCGCAGGCGGAGCTGGCGCAGTTGGCGCAATTGGCGCAGCAGGCGGCAGAGCAATGCCTGACTTGCCAGCATGCTACCGGCGCGCCGTTGCGCGCCGCTGTCACACTGCTTTGCGAATTGGGCGCGCGCCCTGAACCGGAGTTGGTGCGCCTGGGCAGCGACGCCCTCTTTCGTGAGGTTATCGAGCGGCTGAACGATTCGTTCGCGCCGGAAAGCTGCGCGGCCTATGACCGCGTGTTTGCGCAGGTGATCGAGTTTTACCGGCGCCTGCCGGCGGCGCGTGAACTGGACGCGCGGCTGCGGCAATTCGGTTTGCCGGATGAAGCGGCGCTGCTGGCACGCAAGGCTAAGCTCGCGCATCCACGCCTGCCCGCACACGACATTCGCAAAGTGCTGCTGCTCTCACGCGTCACCATCGGCGCGGATGTGGCAATCACCAGCGTGTTGCTCGCCGGAGCAAGGCAACACTATCCGCAGGCTGAAATCGTGTTGCTCGGTTCAGCCAAGTTGCGCGAGTTGTTCGGCGGCGCTGCGCGGATTCGTGTGCGCGAATTGCCTTACGAACGCGGCGGGACAGTGCTGGCGCGTTTGCAAAGCTGGCTGGCGGTGGTGACGGCGATTGAGGACGAAGCGCGGGATTGCGCGCCAAGCGAGTTGCTGGTGCTCGATCCTGATTCGCGGCTGACGCAGTTGGGACTGTTGCCGGTGCTTGCAGATGAAACGCGGTATCTGTTTTTTGAAAGCCGCCGCTTTGGACACGAGACCGATTTGCCGTTGGGGCAGTTGACGGCGCGCTGGTGGCAAACCTTGAGCGGAGCCGGGACAGCGCTCTTTCCGCAACTGGCACTGCCTGGGGAACACACAGCATTTGGGCAAACCGTCGCGCGGAAATTGCGCGCCGCCGGTCAGCAACACCTCGTCAGCCTCAGCTTCGGCGTCGGCGGCAATGCAGCGAAGCGCGTCAATGCGGAATTTGAAGCGGCGCTTTTACCACGCTTGCTGCAAGCTTCGGCGTTGATCTTGGACAAGGGGGGCGCGCCGGATGAGCGCGCGCAGATTGACGCATTGACGGCGGCGTTACGCACGGCAGGCCGGCAGGTGCTTGAACTGAATGCTGAAAATGCCGCCGCCAAACTGGCGGATGAAACGGGCCAGCCAGTCATCGTCACTTGGGACGGCAGCATCGGCGCGTTCGCGGGGTTGATTGCGGCCAGCGATCAATACATCGGTTACGACTCGGCGGGCCAGCATCTGGCGGCGGCGTTGGGCATACCAGCGTTGACGATCTTTGTGAATGGCAACTCGACGCGGTTTGCTGAACGCTGGCGGCCTTCTGGCAGGGGCGTGAGCAAAGTCGTTCAACTGCCCATTGAACAGCTTGCACAGAAGCAGGGTACCGACAACCTGCTCGCCAAAGTTTTAACGTTGTCTCAAAAATTGCGGCAGGGTTCTCCCGCTGCGCTTACTTCACGTTGATGGTCACGGTGTTGGCGGCTTTGCCGTTCACGGTGAACACCACATCGGCATTGCCACGTCCGATGAGCGAACGCGGGATGCGCACGTTGGCTTGATCCAGCCCGGCCAGCGAGCCTTGCGCGCCCGCGAAGATGACCTCGGCGGATGCACCGCCAATCGTGGCGCTAACGTTGCTCAAGCCGCCGTTTTTGCGGAACCCGGTGCCGTAAAGAATCAGAAAAACCGCGTCGCCCTCCGGCCCCAAATCAATGGGTGCGGGTTCATAAGCGGTGCCGGCAGAGTTCAGTTGTGAGATTGATTCCTGTGTTTGCGTGTTGTTCGCCTTGATGCGCAAAGCTGTTGCGGCTGGCACACCTTGGCCATTCGCGTTTGCTGTAAATAACCCTGGCGCGGTGTCCTCAATCGTGATGCTGGCCTGGCCGACGATTTTATCGGTGCGCACGACGGAAACCATCCCTGAACCTGCGGCCAGCCCAGCGGGCATCAGAAAATTGATTTGCGACCAGGAAACGAAAAAGAGCGGCGCATCCAACGTGCGCTTGGCGGCATCCGTGACTTGGACTTTTACGCCGCTCAATTGGAGCGGTAAGGTGGAACCCTCAGCACTGAGCGTGGCGCTCGCCAGGCTGGAGCCGAACATCGCCACAATGGTTTCGCTGGCCAGCGAGCCGGAGACAAAGCTGGCGGCGGAAAGCGGGACCACGGCAGGCGGCGCGATGGGCGCTTTCACCAGCGTTTTTTTCAAGGTGTAAACATAATCGCCATCCACCTTGCCATTGTTGTTGCCGATCAGCCCGGCCAGATAGAACGTGACCGTGCCCAAACCATTGCCGGGCGCTTTCCAATGCACCGTCCAGGTATAAAAGCCATCACCGTTTTTATTTTGGGTCAAGTACTGGCGCGCATTGGTGGTCGTGGGGCCTTGCACCTGAATCTGGCTGCCGGATGGCACGCTCAATGTGCCCGCCGGATCGCCCGCGTCGTCAACCGCAGTAAGTTGGAAGCCGTAGCGCTGGCTTTGCCCCTGGGTGAGCGTCACCGTGAAATCATATTCCTGATAAAGCGTATAACCGCCCTCCGGCAGGCCATCCAGTGTGAGTTTGCCCGAGCCGCTATTGACAGCGAACGAGGTGTGGCACCCCGAACTCGCACAGGTGGTCTCGTCAGGCGCGCCGGTATGCGCGGGCGGCGACCCGGCGCGATTGGCTTCGACGCGGGAGGTCAGCCAGCCATAGCTAAAAAGCCAAACGAACAATGCCAGGGTGATCAGTTTTAAGATATTTTTTGAGGATCGCATAACTTCGTGATTCCTTTTCAGCGCGTAGTGAGCAATCAAAGTGCCTTGATCTTTTTATTAGACATTATCGGGAATAGGGATGAACCACGGGGCACACGGGGGAAGAGGGGAAAACACAAATTGGGCCAATAGATCGAACCTCTTCCATTACAGGGATTTTGCTTGAGTTCCCCGTGCGCCCCGTGTGCCCCGTGGTTCGTCCAGCGCTTCCCGATAAGGTCTATTCAACATCCCGCTGTCTCAGCGCTTCAGCAGGGCTGCCGCACTTGCCGCCTGGAAAGAAGTTTTGATGCCAGCTTTGCTGACACGCTCGGCACCGTTCACTTTCGTTTTGACGATGACATCCTGATCCGCCATCCCAATTAGGCTTTGGGGCAACCGGGCTTCGATAATGTCTATGCCATTGATCCGGCCCGTATCGGTTAAATCCGGGCCCGCGTAAACCAGCATCGTTTCAAAATCAACGCCACCGATGGTCAAGCCCACCAGCGGGCTAAAGCGCCAACCCGTGCCGTAAACACGAATGACATTGGGGGCGGCTTCCGTGCCCACCGCACAGGGCGGATCACTCAGCGTCAGGGTGCCATCTGCATTGCGCATACCACATTTGACCACGGCCGTGCCTTCGCCGGTGCCAGCAGTCGTAAAGACGCCGGGCGCGGCATCCAAGACAATCAGCCGGGCGCGCAGCAGTGTGCCGCTGTTGTTAATCGCCACCAAGACCTGTTCGGCAGGGGTGACTTTGTCCGGCACGACGAAATTGATTTGCGTGGGCGAGATATAACTCAGCCGCGCGGGCTGACCGGCCACCGTCACCTTCACGCCTTTCAACTCGAACGGGAAACCTGCCGCCGCACCATCCGCCGTATCATTGGCCAAACCTTCGCCTTGCGCCAGCGCCAGCGACCCACGCGCCGCAGTCCCGCCTTCATAACTGGCCGCATTGGCGAGCGTGAAGCTCGCGTATTGCTTATCGGAAAATGAAGTGGTGACCGAATTGCTTTTAACATCACCAAAATTGACCGTAAATGCGCTGTCGGTCATACCCGCCAAAGTATTCACTAACGGTACATTGATCTGATCCAAACCGGCCAAGCTGCCCTGTGCACCGCTAAACACCGGCGTCAGCGTGGTGTCGCCAAATGTCACGGTGAGGCCGGAGCCGTTGCGCCAACCAGTGCCGTAAATCACCAAATAAGCAGTGTCGGCATCACCCCCCGCTTCGCAAGCTGGACTCGAAGTGACAAAGCTCAAACCATCATCGGAAACCCTGCCGCATTGAACCGTGGCTGCGCCCGTCCCCGTCCCTGTAACTGTAAAAACGCCGGGCGCGACATCCACCAGCTTGACAGTGCCGCTCGCTTGCAGCCCATTGTTGTTGATGGTGAAAGGCGCGGTGTCGCTCGTGCCAACTTGCGCAGGCACGATGAAATTCACCTGGGTCGGCGAAACGAACAGAATCTCTGCCGCAATGCCGCGCACCGTGACGCGCACATTGTTGAGTTCCAGCGGCAGCGGGCTGGTCGTGGCGCTGACCACATTCGCCGAAAGTTGCGAGCCGAACGCCGCCACCAGGGAGCCACGGGCAACTTGGGTGGAATCAAAACTAGCCGCATTCGTCAACATCGGAGCCGTCGCATTCACGCCAGTCACGGGATACAGGATGGCGCGGAACGCCTCCGGGTTCAGCGTCAGATTCGTCGCAATCAGGTTCGATTCGTAACTAAACGTGATGGCCGTGCCCGCCGTATCGGGATAGCTCGGCACGACCACCGAGCGTTGATCGAAGGTCAACGTGGAACCATCTGTGAAAGTGATCTGGCGAAAGGCGGCTTTGGCAATGTCGTAACGAAAGATTTCGCGGCTGGCATCGGCATTATCCGCTGTGATGCTGCTGGTCGCCGCCGGCGTCAAATTGAGCGTCGAGCCGAAAGTAATGAATGTCCCAGTCGTGTTCAAGCTGGGCTGGAAGTTGTAATCCAGCTTCTTCAATTCATCTTGCGTCGGCGTGGCCGAAACCGTCTGGCTGGTCAGATGCGTGAATTTGTTGGCAACTGTATCGAGCAGCCAAAGCTCGCGGGTCTTATCGGCATTGCTGCTGTCGAAATTGCCCGCCGATTCAAAGACAAAAAGCGACCCATCCCGGTTGAGCGGACGGCTGAAGGCGGGCAACAGATTCATCGGCGCCGCCGTGTTGACCACAAAAATACCATTGGACAGCAATTGCGGGACGATGGCGGTGCCGGTCGTGTCAGTGAGTTGCGCCACTGTGTTCGCGGCCGCGCCCACGTTGTAAAGAAAAAACTCGCCATTGAAATCGGTGTTTTTATTGGCCGTCGTGCCCGCGAAATTAAACCCCGAAAGGAAGACCAGCTTTTTCCCGTCACCGCTCAGCTTGGGAAAGTTGTTGAAGCCCTTGACCACGAAATTGACGATGGTTTCGGAATCACGCGTGGCGGTGACTTGCGCATAGCGCCTGGTGGCCGCGTTGTACAGAAAAATCTCGCCGCTGCCATCGGGATCAATATCACTATTCGCGCCCTCTTTGGCGGCAGTGAAAGCAGGTGTGCCATTTTCCAAAGCCCGAAACGTGCGGCGCGTCGAGACAAAGGCGATGACTGAACCGTCGTCGTTAATCGTCGGCGAGTAGTTGGTAAAAATCTCGTTGACGGCTTCGTTGGTGATATTGATATTCGTGTCGGTCAGCCGCGTGAATTTGGCGTCGGAACGTTTGGTCGCATTACGCGGGAAATCAATCAGATAAACTTCCTGATTGCCATCGTCATTGCCCACGTTGGTCAGCGCGGCGTTGGAGGTGAAAACGATTTTGGTGCCGTCACCGCTGATAATCGGCGTGTTGTTGGTGATGTGAATCAGCGTCCTGGTCGCGTCTTCAGAATCCAGGATGTCTTTGGTATTGGTCAATTGCACGACGGTGCGGGTATCCACATCGAAAACGAAGATTTCACGATTGCTATCTATATTGCTGCCGTCGTAATCGTTGATCGAATCGAAGACAAAGCGTTTGCCGTCGTTGCTGACGCTGCGAACGTTGACACCCACGGCATTGGTCGGCGTCGTTAACTGGATGAGCGCGACTTCATCGGTCGGAGTAGTGGTTTGGGCAGTTGAGGTTTGGTGCTTGCCGATGTACCCAAAGGTCAGAAAACAAAACAATAGAAACAAAACGAGCCAAAATCTTTTCACGCGATGAAACTCCCTTAAACGAGATAAACCCAAGCGTCACTAACCAGCAGAATGTATTTATGAAGCAAAAGACAAACGATGAACGAGGCCAGCCAAAGCTTCTTGCGTCGTGGAAGACTTCCTGCCGGCCCGTGCTGTCCTCATTTATCTCTCGCTGGGTGAATAAGACGGCGGATTATAGACGAGCCACTTCGCCTTGTCGAATAAGGCCCTTCATTAACACCAATTGGATCAAGCGAACAAAGGTAAAGCGGGGCAAAGCCGCAATGCTTCGCCCCGCTTTTTGTCTGAATGCCTCGTTTGCCCCTGGCCCTAAGCGGCTTTCGGGCTGACGTATTGCTCGTAGCGGCGGAATGGTTCGTAGATGCGTTCTTCCTTAACCGGTTCCGGTTCGGGGAACCGTTCTTCCAGGCGCACCATTTCGACCGCTTCGATGTAAACACGATCCATGTTTTCTGGCTGGAACCCGTTGCGCAAACAGGCGGCCACATGACGTTTGACCACCTTGTCTACTTTGGCGCGTTCTTCATCAGTCAACTTGTTGATTAGCTTCAGAATATCACTCGAAATCTTCATCCCTTTGTCCTCCCTTCTGCTTCTACCAATTTTGCCTGTCACATTTGGGGTGACCTATATTGCTTCTACCCACTTGATCCTACGACTGGGTGAAGCATTTGGTTTTGGTCGCCCTCTGAACGGAAATATAGCGCCAACTCGCTCAGGAACGATCAATTTTTATGCCGCTCAGCCATTATTTTTGGCTAAGGCCGCCCGCCGTTTTTACAAAGATAAGTTTAACTGGCCTTTGCCGTTTTCTCTGTGCGGTAACAAACCTTGACGTCCTGTTCAAAGCGCACGGCTCGGCAGACAGCAAGCGTCAAATTCGCCACAGGCAGCCGCCATAACTGAGGCGAAAATCTTCGCTTGACGTGGCAGAAACGACTGAGGCACACTGCGGCGTGCCGTTTCATACCGGCATGCCGCACGTATCCCCCAAGCGTCTGACCTTTGGTACCGGACTTTGAGCGCGCAGTTTTATAAGCCGAAACAAAGACAGGTCGGCAAATCCCACCGCACATTTCAGGACGATGGCGAAATTCGAGCATCACATTTTCATTTGTACCAATCAGCGTCCGCCTGAAAACCCCCGTGGCTGCTGTGACCCGACGGCCTTGGGCGCCTTGCAGTTGGCGTTCAAAAAAGAGTTGGCGGCACGCGGCCTGAAAAATCGGGTGCGCGCCAATCGCGCGGGCTGCCTGGATCAATGCGAGCATGGCCCAACGGTGGTGATTTATCCGGAGGCCGTCTGGTATGGGGGAGTCAAAAGTGAAGATGTCGCCGAGATCATTGAAACACATCTCATCAATCACACGCCGGTCACGCGTTTGTTGCTGCGCGAAGAATGCATCAACACCCCGGCGTGCGAACATAAAGCGCCCCGTGATAAAGAATCGTAAATATCCGCACCCCAACCCTGCGAGCTTCCCCGCTCACTCAACTTGGCTTGTCGCTTGCTCAGACGAACGCTCTTGAAGCGGTGTCGCAGCAAAGTCCAAGCAAGGCCGATAGCATCCAACTGGCGAGTCGTTTTATGCGCTACACACCCACTCTGAAAGTTGTCTCCATCGGCGGGGGCACGGGTCTTTCGACCCTGCTCACCGGGTTGAAACCGTATCTGGTGGCGGACGAGATCGAACTCACCGCCATCGTCACCGTCACCGACGACGGCAAAAGCTCGGGCCGCTTGCGCAGCGAATTTGGCGTCTTACCGCCCGGCGACATTCGCAATTGTCTGGTCGCACTCGCTGACGAACACCATCCGCTAACCCAGGTTTTCCGGCACCGCTTCCCTGGCGATGGCGCGCTCGGCGGTCATTCGCTCGGCAATCTGATTTTGCTGGCGCTCAATCAACAGAGCGGCGACTTTCTGGCCGCCGTCAACCAAGCCCGCCAACTGCTGGGCATCAAAGCGCGCGTGCTACCCTCGACGCTCAATCACGTAGACCTCGTCGCCCGCGTCGGCAACAAAACGACGCGCGGCCAAATCGCCATCAAGTCGCAGGACGGCACCATTTCGCAATTGGCTCTCGTGCCCTCGAACGCGCAAGCCCTGCCCGAAGCCATCGAAGCGATTTTTGACGCTGACCTGATCACCTTTGGCCCCGGCTCGCTTTACACCAGCGTCATCGCCAATCTGCTGGTCAAAGGTATCGCCGCCGCCGTGGCGGATTCAAAAGCGCAAAAGCTGTACATCTGCAACGCGATGACCGAGTTTGACGAGACCGATCAATTCACCGCCGCCGACCACGTCCTGCAACTGCTGACTTATGCGCCCGGCTTGCAATTGGATTACGCGCTTTTCAATTCCGCGCCGATTTCCGCCGAGATGCGCGAACGTTATGCCGCCGAGAAAGCCTACGCGTTGGAACCACCGCCGCCGCGCCTGCATGAATTACCTGGCATTGAATTGATTTCGCGTCCGCTGGCCTCCGAAACGCGGTTTGTGCGCCACGATCCGCAGCGTTTGGCCCAGGCTATTTTTGAGACTTACCGCCGCCGCCCAGCACCGCCGCTGGCGCTCGCATCCCACGCGGCTCTTCCCATTCAGCAACTTTCGTTTTGAGGTAGTTTGCCGTGAATACGCCCATCAATGTCGTTATTCTCGCCGCCGGTTTAGGCACGCGGATGAAAAGCCAGTATGCCAAAGCCCTGCACAAAATCGGCGGACGCACGCTGCTTGGTCATCTGCTCAACACGTCCGCCCAACTCAACCCCGACACCATTACTGTCGTCGTCGGTTACCAAGCCGACCTGGTCGAACAAGCCGCCCGCACTGCGCTCGATGCCAACAACGCCGAAAAGCTCCGCTTCGCCGTGCAAGCCGAGCAGCGCGGCACCGGCCACGCCGTCAGCAGCGCCAAAGCGGCCTTTCAAAATCAATCCGGCGTGCTGGTGGTTTTGTATGTGGACGCACCGCTCGTGCAAGCCAGCACCTTGCGCCGACTGGTCGAAACACACGTCAATGAAAAGAACGCCGCTACGTTGCTCACGACTCGCATTGATCCGCCGCCCGCCTTTGGCCGCATCGTGCGTGACGACAAAGGCAACTTTCAGAAAATCGTCGAGCAGAAAGATTGCACGCCCGCACAGCGCGCCATCACCGAGGTCAATCCCGGTTTTTACTGCTTCGACATCGCGGCGTTGCTGCCCGCGCTGGAACAACTGCAACCCAACAACGCGCAGAGCGAGTATTACCTGACCGACGTGCCCGAAATCCTGCTGCGTGATGGCAAGCGCGTCGGTGCGACGCTTTACGCCGATTACAAAGAGCTGGCCGGCTTGAATGACCGCGTCGAACTTGCCGAAATCGGCCAACGCCTGCGCGAACGCACGCTGCGCCGCTTGATGCTCGACGGCGTGACGATTGTTGACCCGAACTCGACCTACATTGATGACACGGTTGTGATCGGGCGCGACACCATCATCCACCCGCAAGTCATCATCGAAGGCGCCGCGCGCATCGGCGCCAACTGCGAAATCCATTCGTGGTCGCATCTGACCAACGCCGAGATCGGCGACCTGTGCATCGTCAACAACGCCTGTGTCATCACGGACAGCAAGCTGACCGCGCAGAACAAAGTCGGCCCCTTCGCGCACTTGCGCATGCACGCCGAACTTGACGAACAAGCCGTCGTCGGCAACTTCGTCGAAGTCAAAAAATCGCGGCTGGGCAAGAAGACCAAATCCATGCACCTGACCTATCTGGGTGACGCCACGCTCGGCGACCGCGTCAACATCGGCGCGGGCACGGTCACTTGCAATTACGACGGCAAGAATAAAAACCCAACGTTCATTGGTGACGATGTCAAAATCGGTTCGGACACCATGCTGGTCGCGCCGGTGACGGTCGGGCGCGGCGCGATGTCGGGCGCGGGGTCGGTGATTACGAAGGATGTGCCGGAAGATACGTTGGTGGCAGGCGTGCCGGCGCAGGTGAAGAAGAAGCTGAAAAACTAACGCTCTTCCGCGAAGACACACAAATCAACACTAAGATTCTGCTTCGTGTTTACTTCGTGTGCCTTCGTGGGCAAGAGCTTCGAGGAGCAGTACGCAATGTGCGGAATCGTCGGATATGTCGGATCGAAACAAGTGGTACCGGTGGTGATCGAAGGACTCCGCCGGTTGGAATATCGCGGCTATGACAGCGCCGGCATCGCCGTCGTCAACAGCAAAGGCGAGATGGAAGTGCGGCGCGCTTCGGGCAAGCTGCGCAACCTCGAAACCGCGCTCAATCAAAGACCCATCGAAGGCGATTACGGCCTGGGCCACACGCGCTGGGCTACGCACGGGCGACCCACCGAAGAGAACGCGCACCCGCATCGTTCCAGCAGCGGGCGCATCTGCGTCGTCCACAATGGCATCATCGAGAATTACCTCGAACTCAAACGCGAGTTGCAAAAAGAAGATCATCAATTCCAATCCGAGACCGATACCGAAGTCGTCGCGCACCTGATCGAAAAACATCTGCGCCGCGATCCCGCGCTCGGCCTGGAAGGCGCGTTCCGCGAAACGCTCAAAGAGATACGCGGCATTTATGCGCTCGTAGCTCTCTCGGCAGATGAACCGCACAAACTCGTCACCGCGCGCCTCGGCCCACCCGTTGTCGTAGGCCTGGGCGAAGGCGAATACTTTGTCGCCTCGGACATTCCGGCAATTCTCGAACACACGCGCGAGATGTTCTTTCTCGGCGACGGCGAGATGGCCGTGCTCTCACGCGCAGGCGTCAACGTCACCACCATCGCGGGCCAAGCCGTCAAACCGCATATCCAGCACATCAACTGGGACCCAATCCAGGCAGAAAAAGGCGGCTTCAAACATTTCATGCTCAAGGAAATCTTTGAGCAGCCGCGCGCCGTCCGCGACACCACGCAAAATCGCGTCTCCCTAGACACCGGCCACGTTTATCTGGATGAAATCAACATCCCGGCGGCCTATTTCCGCAGCTTTAGCGACGTGAAACTCGTGGCTTGCGGTACCGCCTGGCACGCCGCATTGGTCGGCAAATACCTGATCGAAGAACTCGCGCGCGTCCCCGTCGAAGTGGATTACGCCTCTGAGTTTCGCTATCGCAATCCCATCCTCACGCCCAGCACGCTGATGATGGTCATTTCGCAATCGGGTGAAACTGCCGACACGCTCGCCGCCCTACGAGAAGCCAAAGAGAAAGCCTGCCGCTCCATCGCCATCTGCAACGTGCAAGGCGCGATGATGACGCGCGAAGCCGACGGCACGATTTACACTCACGCCGGCCCCGAAATCGGCGTCGCCTCAACCAAAGCCTTCACCTCGCAAATGGTCGCGGCCTATCTGTTCGCGCTGTATCTCGCCCAGGAGCGCAACACGCTCACGACCGAGCAGTTGCAATGGCACGTGCGCCACCTCTCCGAACTTCCGGTCAAGCTGGAAAAGCTGCTCAACGATCCGCACACCGATTACGAAGAGCTTTCCAAACACTTCGTCCTGTCCAGCGATTTCCTCTATCTCGGTCGCGGCATCAACTTCCCGATTGCTTTGGAAGGCGCGCTCAAGCTCAAAGAGATTTCGTATATCCACGCCGAAGGTTACGCCGCCGGGGAGATGAAACACGGCCCGAATGCCCTGATTGATTCGCGCCTGCCGGTTGTTGTCATCAACACGCTCGACCCCGATGACGAGAAATCCAAACTGCGCTACGAAAAGACCCTCTCGAACATCCAGGAAGTCCGCGCCCGCGACGGCATCGTCGTCGCCATCGTCACCGAAGGCGACAAAGACACCCGCGACATGGCTTCGTTCACCATCGAAGTCCCTCCATCAAGCGAATTGTTGTCGCCGGTTTTGTCCACGGTGCCGATGCAATTGCTGGCCTATCATATTGCGGTGCGGCGCGGCTGCGATGTGGATCAGCCGAGGAACTTGGCAAAGAGTGTGACGGTGGAGTAAAGCCGATCATGGCGGCTGCGGGTTGGCGGTGTGGGGCGGCGCGACTACAATACGGACGTTATGATCGCACAACAAGAATTACAAACATTGCTCAATCTGCCGGAACAGGAAAAGCTGCTGCTGGCGCATCGCTTACTCGAAAGCGTGGTCGTCAAAACCAACGGCCAACCAACGACCGCCGAAGCTCAATCCGTTGCTGACACCGCCGAACCATCAGACGAACTGTCGCCTTCGGCAAAGTGGTTATTGTCAATGGCCGGGATGTATTCCGGTGGCCCGCGCGATACGGGCGAACGCGCTGACGAAATCTGCGCCGCCGAAATCAAACGCCGCAGCGGCTTCACCCTGAAGGAAGAATTGCCCTAAGCATGGCGCTCCTCTTAGACACCGGATTTGCCGTCGCACTTTTCCATGAAGACGACCAGCGTCACGCTGACGTTCTCGGCGTTGTTCAACAAATCCGCGACCAGATTATCTTCCCAATTCCCGCGATCACTGAAACTGTCTACCTATTGCGACGTGATGCGGGAAATGAAGTCGCCACCCATTTCATCGCCAGCCTTGCCACGACTGCCTTGCGTTTGGAAAACCCTTTGCCGCCAGACTATCAGCGTGCCGCCGCCTTGATGCGCCAGTACGCCGACGCCAAGCTCGATTTCGTTGACGCCCTCATCGTCGCTCTCGCCGAACGGCTGAACATCACCCGCTTGCTCACGCTCGATCAACGCGACTTCCGGCTCGTCCGCCCGCGCCATTGTGCGGCCTTTGAGCTTTTGCCGTAGCCATTCACTGCCCTGATAACCCAATGGCTGCGTTCACGGTTGAAGTCCCGCCGCCACCAGAGAGTGCTTGGCAATTCACAGGGCACATGCTATTTTGCGCCCGTCGTGAATGAAATTCGGCCTCGCGCCGTGAGAGTCTTCGGGGCTCCTATATTCACGACTTTTTCTTTTTGGGGCGCTTAGAACGCAAACGTAGAACAAGTGTGTTGCCAAAGCAGGAAGCTGTGATTCTGACGCCTGAATTTTCTCGACATGAACTCACCCAAAGTAATGCAATAACGCTGCTGTTATTGGTTTCTGGCGATCGTCAGAATCTCTATTAAGCCGCCAATTTTCCTTGCACCTAACCCGCGCATACCTCGCAACTGTATCCAGCTCTTTTCCGCATAAATATGTATTGGATCATCTCGCCGAATTACCACCCAGTTTTTGCCAGTCAGAGATTCAAGTTCGGCAACAGTCCGAGGGTCGTGGATGAAGTCCTGCCGTACCCGCTCCCAACTGGTGATCAATGCATTTTCTTCCTGATTTGCGGCCAGCTTGCCAGCCGGAATGATCAAACTTGTCAGCCCATTTTGCCAAATACCAGAGGGTGAAAGGGCAGTCTTACGAAATGCATTCCAGCAAAGCTCACGTTTGGAAGCCTCGCCCGGATTGCCTGCCTGGGTACAAATGTGTTTGTGCGCAGCCGCGCAAGCTGCTTTAAGCGCATTTGACAACTCTGCTGATAATCGTTGTTCCCGCCAAACATGTTCCAGATCAAGTTTTCGCTCAGTCTGCTCCGCCAGCCAAGCGATGGCATAAGCGACACTGTTGGCACGATACCCTTGTAATTCAAGCGAATCGAAAAGCTTCTCTGCTGCGCGCCAGAGGATGGCCTTGGCAACTGCCTGTTTGAAATAGTTCTCATCCACGACCAGTTCGCCCTCTTCCTCCATCTGTTCCGCAAACCTGACGAAATTCTTCTCCGCACCCAGGCAGACCAAGTGCGGCAATCCCATCCAGGCGTTCTCGAATTTAGCCAAGTCTGTTTTGGTGAACTTCTGGCGCGGCGGGTTTTGGGCTTCCCATTCGCGGCGTTTGGCGAGTGTTCCCTGGCGGGCTTTGTCATCCGCATAGCAGCCCCGGGCACGTTCATAATACCAATGCGTGCCACGTTCCAGACCGCTCATAGCGGGTGCCCAGATCATGCGGGAAACCTGTTCCAACAAATGATGAAACGGGCCATTCGCAGAAAAGTCAGCCGCGTTGATCTTGTTCTGGCTGTTGGCGTAGCGCGAAATGAGCGGCACGATCTCAGGCACTTTCTCTGCATCCTTGAGCACAGTCAGTTTTACCTGCACAACCACTTGGCTCACATTCAGCTTTTCCTTCTTTATTGCATGGTAAATGGAGGCCGTGGTCTGACCGCCGTTTACAATTTGAAAATCCCTGACCCATTCCAGGCAGCCCTGCACATTGGTCACGGCTTCGACGCGTACTTCAGCAGCGGTACAACAAAGCCCATTGTTATAGGCCAGAAATCGGTGCGGCTCTTCTCTAAGCGTTTTTTGCAATCCACGATTGACGGTACCCTTGACCTGTAGAAATGCGCGCACGTTTCGTTCCAGCAACCGCTGGCCGTATTCGCCATAGATACGCGCCAACAGTGGAGCAGGCATAAAGGCCAAGTAGGTTTGATACTCCCCGGTGGGGTCCTGGATTTGCAGACAGGGGATCGCGCCGTCATAACGATTGGCAAAGTCCAGTTCAATCACCTGCCGTTCGCCCACACGCAAACGGCTCAACTTGTCCAAATCCCAAACCACATAGCGCACATCCAGTCCAGGTATCGTCTCCTGCTCAAGCTCCAGCGACCGCACAACACCATCCGTAAGGAAAAACAACCTGACAGTCGCCAGGGTTTCGCGTGCTGTGTATATCTGCTGCATTGCCTGAAAGGCATCGCTTGATTCTTCTAGCTGAGTATGAAGCCCTTGATGGGCACGTTTTAAGAAGCCACGCAACAACTGAAAACTACGGCGGACATCGGGCTTCCCAACTTCTTCCACTTTCCCCGAACCGAAATAAAGGGTAACAAAAAGGTCAAGCGTAGCCCCATCTCCAGACAACGCCCAACCATTCAGTTTTGCAGCAGGCACTCGCCCAGCACTCTTCGCCTCGTAATAGCAAACCTCTGCGTCGTCCGCTTCGTTGTGCTCTGATAGCAACTCCAGCATGAATTGCGTAAACGCCTCTTCCCGCATTCTGGGCGTGGCTTGGTCGCTGCTTTCCGCCAGAATCTCCTGATGCAGGTCTTCCGCATATTGCTCCAGCCTGTTGTTCACACCTCCCCCTTCCCTGACCCGGCATCTTCATATGTCAACACCTTTTTCAATTCGGAGAACTCCACCACATAAGGTTGGCAAGCACTCACACTCAGACCGTAGCTGGCATCCCCAACGCCTGCCGGAAGCTCACGTTCGATCAGCCGGGGAAAGCCCCCCGTACCTGAAACAACTTTTCCGAGCGCACCCGATAGCCTGAATCAGCATAACGAGACGCGTGTGCATCAATATACCCGGCAGCCAGAAGCGCGTCCTCAAATCGCTCCCGCTCAGCCGGGTCGGTTGCCGGCCTGGCACGCAATGAAGCCACCAAATCCAACGGCGTCTCTCCACTGCCTTCGCGCAAATCAAGCGCGATGACCAGCAGGAAAAGAGCGGAAATGCCTGCCTCGTCCAACTACCGCTCACTGGTTATGCGCACGATTCGCGGTTGTTTGGCCAGCGTTGTCTTCACCTCCACTGCACCGGCAGGAAACTGAAACTCCTGGTGTTCCCACTCACCATTTATTCAAAGCTCAAAATTACTTTATGACTCATAGTCTATGGAGCGGAAGCGAGTTTTGATATGGACTATGGATCATGAAGAAACGCGCACCTGTTCTCATTGCTTTAGGCCAAAATCTACGTAACCGTCGTGAGGCTCTCAGCCTGACGCAAGAAGCACTCTCCGCCAAAGCAGACCTTGACCAAACTTACATTAGCGGCATTGAGCGTGGGGTGAGGAATCCAGGCTTTATCAACATAGCCAAACTCGCCAAAGCTCTTGAAATCTCAACGGCTGAACTGTGTAAAGGAGTGGATGAATGATCCATTACTGGTATCAGCAACACCAGTGCTACAGATTCATAGCACACTTAGTATTTCAACCATCTTCACGAAAAGAATAAGAGACGTTCATGCCAGCCTATTACCGAGCATCA
The DNA here is from genome assembly GCA_016196035.1 of Acidobacteriota bacterium. Taxonomy (NCBI): domain Bacteria; kingdom Pseudomonadati; phylum Acidobacteriota; species Acidobacteriota bacterium. The sequence continues at coordinate 27,706 of JACPYM010000006.1, forward strand.
TTGATTGAATTTCTTGCGGACGATCCTAGAAGAATTCTTGGGACGCTGGCTACTGAAAGCGCCAAAACTGGCTTTACTGATCTAAAGCAAAGACAAACTGGAGCCTGGCAGAAACAGATTGAGGTTCTGAAAGTCACGTGCTCTTTGCTAGAAAACCAATTCACAGATTGCGCAAGTTGGGGGCTATTGCTTGAATATCCGATCCCGCGAAGGCAAAAGCGAATTGACGCTGTCTTGCTCGCACGCAATATCATCTTCTGCCTTGAGTTTAAGACCGAAAATAAAATTTATAGTAGCCATTTGAAACGACAGGTCGAAGACTATGCGCTCGACCTGCGAGACTTTCATGAGGAAAGCTGTAACAGGCCAATTATTCCAGTCGCCGTTGCGCTGGGTGCGCCACCATCCGAAGTCAATAGTTCGCCTGCAACCAGTGATTTGGTACGACCGGTCATTCTTGCTGGAGCATCTGATCTCGCAAGCCGAATCGCTACAGTATTCATTACAGAAGGCGAGTTACCGGATAAGCCGATTAGCACAATAACGTGGGACTTGTCGTCCTACCACCCCGTTCCCACTATCATTGAGGCAGCAGAAGCGCTCTTTGCGGGACACAATGTTCGTGAAATCGCTCATTCTCACGCGGGTGCGATCAACCTCACACTAACTTCAGATAAGCTCATTGAAATCATCCAACAGGCACAACGTGATAATGCCAAGGTTATTTGTTTTGTCACTGGGGTTCCCGGCGCAGGCAAAACGCTTGCAGGATTGAACGTCGTTCATAATGCAGTACTCCGGCAAGATGACCGTCCACCTGGTGTGTTCCTATCTGGCAATGGCCCGCTTGTGAGGATTGTTTCTGCCTCAATTACCCGTGACTTCAAGCAGCGTACCCGGATTGGTGGAGCCGAACGAACAATTGGCACATTTGTTCAAAATGTCCATTCGTTTGTTCGAGAGGCGCTGGACAAGCCAGACAAGCCACCAGTCGAACACGTTATCGTATTCGACGAAGCCCAACGCGCTTGGGATGCAGTTCATAATAAAAAGAAGACAGGTTCAGAATTATCCGAGCCGGAAACCATACTCTCCATTATGGGCAGACACTCTGGCTGGGCAGTCGTAGTAGCCTTAGTTGGCGGAGGACAGGAAATTCACACAGGTGAGGCTGGCTTGGCGGAATGGGGGCGCAGCCTGCGCGAGCGATTTCCTCATTGGCAAATTGCCGTTTCGCCAAATGCACTTTCAGGAGATACGAGCGTTGCGGGGCAGCAGCTTTTCGCGGACGGTAAAGGTGGCGCACTCACAATTCACCAGGAACCAGCGCTGCATCTGGAGGTCAATCTTCGCTCTTTTCGGGCGCGCCGACTGTCAGAGTGGGTAGACGCCGTACTGAACGGCGATGCTCTCAGGGCGGCAGGAATTGTGGCCGACCTCAGAGATTTTCCGGTGGCAATCACGCGTTCGCTGACGACTGCCCGGACCTGGTTGCGTAAACGCGCTCGCGGGTTACGGCGCTGTGGCCTTGTTGCAAGCTCCGGAGCTATCCGGCTTCGAGCCGATGGCATTGAGCTTTCATCTGGTTTTCGACAAGGGAATCGCGATCTCTACGTTCAATGGTTTCTGGCTGATCCTTCTGACGTGCGCTCCTCAAATCAACTCGAAATTGCTGCCTCAGAGTTTGAATGCCAGGGATTAGAACTTGATTGGGTTGGTCTCTGTTGGGGTGGCGACTTCGCTTTTTCTCTTGCGACAAACGATTGGAATTATCGGCGCTTCACTGGCAATCGTTGGGGGGAGGTGAATAAAAAGGTAAATCGGCAATATCTACTCAATACCTATAGAGTTTTACTCACCCGTGCTCGTGAAGGAATGGTTATTTGGGTGCCGACAGGCGATCACACTGACCAAACCCGCTCACCTGCCCTCTTTGACGAGACTGCTGAATATCTCAAGCAATGCGGTCTCTCTATCATTTAGAGCGGCATCCAAATGTCGTTTTCCTGATACTTGATTTCGACGCATCCCACACATCCCCGGCCAAAGTCATCAAGTGGAGCAAATGCGCGCTGTGAATCAGCTTCATCGGACAACCCCTCGAAGTAGGCTACCCCATCTGCATCATACAGTTGGAAGAGATGCTTGAGCCGAACAACTTTTGACTCGTCATAGTCGCGGCTGGATACGCCCACCGTGCCAGGATTCTCAGTAAAGTCCTTGGTGATTTTCCACATATGCTCAAATGAACGCAGCTCACGCTGCATAATGATCTTGCAAAATTATCAACAGTGAAGGGCCATCAGATGTGACGCCAATATATTGACCCAGTAGTCGCTGCAAGTCACGGATTCAGGGCAAAAACACTTCACCGGAACACAACTACGCAAGACTCTCTGGGCGTTTGGGCTACGCTATCGCATCCACGCCAAACTACCTGGTAAGCCTGACATTGTCTTCTCGAAGTTAAAAATTGTCATCTTTGTTGATGGCTGCTTTTGGCACCGATGCCCCGTACATGGCGTTATGCCAAAATCCAACCGGCCATTCTGGAAAGCGAAGCTCAACGGCAATGTAAAACGTGACCGCAAGAACGAGAAAGAATTGCTGCGGTTGGGCTGGAACGTTCTGCGATTTTGGGAGCATCAGGTGGAAGATGAGCTTGAGAAAGTAGTGGAAGAGATCAGATCAATTATTGCCAGCCAGTCTTTTCAATCGGTACACCTCGGCTCAGACTGACAGGAATGGTCAGGCCGCTTTTCGTTCGTGTGAATTGATAGCGATAGAGAAAATCCAATTGATGCATAGGCTGTTTATTCGATGGCCGTCAAATCATCGGCGTGTTCAACGCGAGTTACCAAGGTCCCGGAAATGCCTGCTGCTTTGAGTGCCGCATAAACGTCCTTGGCGCTGTCGCCAAAAGTGATTAATCGGTCGCCATCTAGCGCGACCCACTGGCCAGCATATTCGTGCTGATGTTGCGCCAGCCAAGTGCGTTCCTGTTCCCATTTCGCCGCAAATTCAGCCGGTGGAATGGCGGGCAAAGAAGCCAGATCAAGCTGGCGCTCCCGTTCGACTGGGGCATCCTCGGCCAGCATCGTGCGCAACTGTTGCCGCTGTTCGCCGGGCAACCGCCGGATGATTTGGCGAAGGGTTTCCAACGTCAACCCATTGGCATCCGGTTGATTGGCAGTGATATTCGACATGGCTTTCTCCTTTTCTCAGAGTCGGTTTCCAGGCGCGGCGATTGTAAGCTCAACCAACGCCCAACGCCACCCGCACCGTATTCGCATGCGCTTCCACCGTGTCGTGAATGTCTTTGGCATAACCGCCACCCATCGTCGTGGCCACCGGCAAGCCCAAAGCTCGGCACTGTCCCAACACGTATTCATCGCGCTGCCGCAAGCCCGCCAGCGTCAGTTTCAACTTGCCCAAGCGGTCGCCTGCAAAGGGATCAACTCCGGCTTGATAAAAGACCAGATTGGGCTGGAACTCGCGCAGCAAGGCGGGAATATATTCGGCCAGCAGGCGCAGGTATTCGTCATCGGTGACGCCATCGGGCAGGGCGAGGTCGAGTTTGCTGCGCTCTTTGCGCAAGGGGAAGTTTTTGTCGCCGTGGATCGAGAAGGTAAAGACAGCCGGGTCGTCGGCAAAGATGGCCGCCGTGCCGTTGCCCTGGTGCACGTCGCAATCAATGATGGCGATGCGGCGCGCCAGGCCGTCGCGTTGCAGCACGCGGGTGGCTATGGCGATGTCGTTGAGCACGCAATAGCCTTCGCCGTGGTCGGGGAAGGCGTGATGTGTGCCGCCCGCCAGATTTGAGGCTACGCCATCACGCAGGGCGTTTTTGGCGGCGAGGATTGTGCCCTGCACTGCCGCCCGCGAACGGCGCACCAAACCAGTTGACCAGGGGAAGCCGATGCGGCGCACTTCTGCCGCCGTCAATTCACCGCGCACACAGCGCAGCCAATAATCCGCCGTATGCACCAGCAGAATGTCTTCGTCGGCAGCGGGCGGTGGCTCGATCAGATGCCAATGCGTGATCGCGCCTTCGGCCAGCAGCCGATCCCGCACCAGCCGGTATTTGGGCATCGGGAAGGGATGCGTCGGGGGCAGCGGCACCATATAGCGGTCGGAGTAGCAGAGTTTCATTTTCCATTTGTCATTCGCCATTTGTCATTGGCCTGTTCTGCGCGATAGCAAATGACAGATGCCAAATAACAAATGGAAAATCAGTCTTTAATCGGAATCGGTTTGCGTGTCTGCGGGTCCACGGCGACATACACAGCTTCGGCTTCCATCACGCGGACGATGCAATCGCTGTCGTGGTAACGCATGGCTTCGACGATGAGACCGACGGTGACAGAACTCGTGCCGACTTTGAGCGTGCGGGTATAAAAACTGACCACGTCGCCGACGAACACCGGCGCAATGAATTCGATGCCATGCATGGCAACAGTCACAAACAGTTTGTCGGCGTGTTTGCGGGCTTCGGTGCCACCGGCCTGGTCGAGGTGGCTCAAAATCACGCCGCCAAAAATCGTGCCGCCTGGATTGGTATCGCGCGGCAACATCGAAACCCGAATTGCCAAATTCCCCAAGGTAGCTTGTTCCATGTGCATAGGCGCGCAATGGTAGCGGATGGGCATGCGGCGGGGCAAATTGCAGGATTGGACAAAATTGGCTGACCACGCCGCATTGCACCCGGTTATTGTCGAACGGCTAGGAGAAATAACCCGCCCGGCTGCGCGCCAGTGGACGCAAACTGCTGGCGAAATCAAATGCAATATAACCGCCGCTTCCTACGAAAAATCGTAGCAGCCATACGAAATTCTGGATATGAACTAAGTTTTCAACCTAATCCGTGACGACTCAATTCGTCTAAGTCAGCGCCCTTCAAGGGCCTAAACCTAGCGGTAAGAATTCGAGATTTGTGGCATGGGTCTTGCTCTAATTCCGGCGCGTGTGCGAGGTGGCTACCTTGCACCGTTGTCTTCCAAGTTTTCATCCCAGCAAAGCTAGCCTTCACAAGGAGAGGATTCAAACCCTCTCCTTATTTTTTTGCTCATAGTTGCGAGAGGTGGGTGTAGTTGAGCGTGATCAAGGCGCGTTTAACAGCGGCGACTGCCGCATCAAACTGGGCGTCATGCACCAGCACGGCGTCTGTGCGATAGGTCGAGATGCTCAGGATACTAATGCCCGCGTCGGCCAAGGCCCGGCTAATCTCAGCAATAAAGCCCACCACTGAAAAATCCAGCACCGTATCGAAGCGAATCATACGTCGGTCGAGTTCGACTTGGGCTTGCGGAAAATGCGGAGCAAGTTGTTGCCAATAGACCTGGGCAACAATGAAGGTAACCTCTTCCTTGTCCCGCGTGACAGAAACGAAGCCTTCGGCCTCGCGGGCAGCATCGAGGACCTCGCGGTATTGCGCCAAGGGAATGCTGGCGACGGCGTAACGGATTTCGGGTGTGTAAAGTTGAATTGCCATGCTTTTCTCGTCTGCAAGAGCAGATCAAACTGAAATCACTGCATAGGCGCGTACCGGGAATGTGCCGACCCCGCGAAATTTGACGGGCACACAGTGAAAGCGAAAGCCCGCTGCTGGCAGATGCACCAGTTTACAAAGATGTTCGACCACCGGAATGCCCGCGCCCAGCAACAGCGTATGCGCCGGGCGTGTGCCATCGGCTTTGTCGTCAATGTTCAACGCATCAATGCCGACCAGCGCAGGGTTTTGATCAGCCAGCCATTCAGCGGCAAAGCGATTCACAAAGGGCGCGTCCTGGCCGTATTGCGGCGTGCGCCAGTGGCGATCCCAATCCGTGCGAATCAAGATAGCTTTGCCGCGCACATCGAAAGGTTCAAACAAGCCAACGCCTAATTCCCTGCTCGCGCGCGTGGCGTCAATCAATAGCCCCTCGACATCGGCCAGCCGTTCCAAAGGTAAAGTGCTCAAATCGCCGCCCTCGGCGAAGCGGTGAAAGGGCGCATCAAGATACGTGCCCGTATTGGCAACCATCTCGATGCGCCCGATCTGAAAGGTCGTGCCCTCGGCGTAATGCGCCGCTGATGCCTCACGGCTCAGATAATCAGTTACCACCGGCGCAGGCAGGCCGGGGTACGTGACGAGGCCGCTTTCGACCTCGTGGCTGACATCAATAAGCCTATTCGCCATCGCTACCTAATCGCCACCTGGGGCCAACCTGAAGTTTTCAACTCACGGCGCAACTTCGCCATCGTCGCTTCGACGTCTTCCAGTTTGCGCGGGATTCCCGCCGACAGCACGACGGGGTCGCCATTGGTCACCAGCACGTCGTCTTCGATGCGCACGCCGATGCCTTTGTATTTCTCGAACGCCGGGCGCACGGCCTTGATGAACTTCTCGTTCTCTGGCGTCTTGGGCAGCACATCCAACGCGTCGGGGCGGATGTAAATGCCCGGCTCGACGGTATAAATCATGCCCGCCGCCAAGGCTTTGCCGCGCACACCCACATCGTGCACGTTCATGCCCAGCCAGTGGCTAGTGCCGTGCATAAACCAAGTGCGGTACTCGCTGCTGTCTTTGGATGTAATCAACCCCAGCCGCAACAACCCTTCTTTAACGACTTCGGTTGCGCGTTCGTTGCCGCTGGTGGCCGCTGGGCCGCCGCTCATGAAATTGCCGGGCCGCGCGACTTTGAACGCGGCTTCCTGCGCTTCATAAACAATGCGGTAAATGTCGGCTTGCGTAGGCGTGAATTTGCCGTTGATCGGCAGCGTGCGCGTGATGTCGGCAGAGTAATGATCGTATTCCGCCGCGCAATCCATCAGCAGCAACCTGCCATCGTCCAGGCGATCCTGGCTGGTGATGTAATGCAGCGTCGTCGCGTTGTCGCCCGCGCCCACGATGCAGGGATAGCCCCAGTTGTCGGCGTTGCGGCGGCGATAGGTGTATTCAAACTCGGCCTGCGCTTCGTACTCGTACATCCCCGGTGCGGCCACAGCAAAGACGCGGAAAAAGGCTTCACCGGAAATGTCCACCGCGTGTTGCATCAGCTTGATCTCCCACGGCGATTTGATCTGGCGCAGCTCGGCAAAAATCGGATTGGCATTTTTGATCGAAAGGCCCGCGTTGGCGCCGGAGATTGCCTCAGCCATTTCGTGTTCAGCGCGATACTCGCGCAAATCACGGCCCTGCGGCGTCAGCAAATACAATTCGCCTTGATTGTTCTTGATTGCATCACTGATGGATTGAAACTCGCTCTGCCATTGCGCGGCCAGCGCGGCTTGCGGCTTTGAGACATTGCCGCGCTTCGCCAATGCCTGTTCGGCGCGCGGGGCCAGTTGCGCCAGGAAGCCATTGAGCAAGCGGCTGTCCCAAACTTCCTGCACACCGCTGCGGGCGCGGGCTTCGTCGGTGCTCATCATCCGACCGTGCCAGGTTTCATTGCGCGGGTCGCGTTCGGGCATAAACAGAATTTCGCGCGTTTTGGCCGCACCGGGCAAGAGAACCAGGGTCGCGCCATCCTGCTTGATGCCGGTCAGGTAATACAGATTGTTTTCCTGCCGGTAGTGGTAATCCACGTCGTTGGTATAAACGCGCGGCTCGGTGCTGAGCAGCACCATCACGGCCTTGTCGCCCATACGCTTCATCACTTCAGCGCGGCGTTTGCGCAATTCGGTGACGCGGTCAAGCTCGGCGATTTGCGGCGCGGCGGGCGCCAAGTGCCACAATTCGGCGACGGCATTTTTGACAGCATCGCGGGCCGAAACGTTGAAGAACGAAGCGGTGAGCAGCACCACGGCAATGGCGCTGAAAAGAAGTGGGCGGCGGTTAAAAATCATAATTCACCTCGAACGAAGAGCGCACGCCACAAGGCGCACACGTAGTTGAATCGAATGCAGGAGACTTGCGGTTCAGCTTATGCAAACTTGATAAAGAGCCATAATAATAACACGTGCAACGCCCAAATCGTTAGCGCGTAGGGCAGTTGGAAGCGGATCACGCCGTATTGATCCTTCAAATTCAGCAACGCCGCCGGGACGATGTTGAAATTGGCCGCCATCGGCGTCAGCAACGTCCCGCTCGAACCGGCGGTCAGCGTCAGGATCGCCGCCAGCGCCGGATTGACGCCCAGCGGCTTGACGATCAGCGGCACCAGCACGCCCGCCGCAATCACCGGGAACGCCGCAAACGAATTGCCCATCACGATGGTGAACAGCGCCATCCCCAGGCAATTTGCCAGCACCAGCAAAAATACATTGCCGGCGGGAATCACCTGTTGAATGCCCACAGCAATTAGTTCGCCCACTTTGGCCGCCGCAAAGATCACGCCCAGCGAACCCAGCAACTGCGGCAGAATGTTGACCGCGCCCATCGCTTCGTTGAGCCGCCGCCCGGCGTCCAGCAAGGCGCGCGGCCCGCTCTTGGTCAGCCACAACGCCAAGATCATCGCTACTAAGCCGCCAAAGCCCAAACCCACCAGCGCGCCGCGATTGGCGTCGAGTTTCAGCAAGCGAAACACGACCGCGAACGCCACCGTCACCAACGGAATCGCCAGCACCGGCCAAAAAATACGCGGGCCAATGCTCTGCGCTGGTGCAGTGTTGTCAGCCGTGCTCTTGCCTACTTGTCCTGCGCCATCCAGCACGACCAATAACAAGACCAACAGTCCCGTCACCCAATGCGGCAATACCCCACCCAACGCGAATATCACGCCCAGCACAGCCCAAAACAAAGCGCTGCCAAGGCGATGCGCATGGCGGCGGTCATACAACGTCAGCGCGGCAAAGCTCAACAGCAGCAAGCCCGTCAGTACATACACCGCTTCCAAACTGAAAAGCTGACTCATCGCTGGCCCTCCGCTGCTTCTTTCAACTGCCGCGCCAGCTTCTTGTCCAGCAGCGCGAATTGCACCGCACTCAACAACAGCGACGCCGCCACAATTGGCATCGTGTAAAAAACCAGGCTCCACAAACTGACCTCATAGCCCTGGCTTTTCATCACGCCGTAAACCAGCAACACGCCCGCCTGCACGACCGACAAATTCTGCCCGTAAAAGTTGCCGTAATTCTCGCTCGCCGCCGTCGCCGCCTTGATCGTCTCGCCAACCGGTTCGGGCAAAGCCTGCTCCGGCAATTCCCCCTTTGCCTGTTGCGCCGCGCCTACCGCCATCGGAAACACCAACGGACGTACAAACGACGGATGTCCGTTTAGCCGTATGCCCAGCGCGCCCTGCACCACGCGGAAGAGCTGATAAACAAACAGCAAGCGACCGACCGTCGCCGCACTCACCCGCCGAATCAGCGCGGCGGCTTGCTCTTGCAACCCAAATCTTTCCGACAAGCCAATCGCCGGCAGCGTGATGATAAACAGCGTCATCAGCCGGTTGTCGGCAAACGCCTTGCCCAGCAGATTGATGATGCCAGTCTGCCCCGCCTTGGTCAGCAGCGGCACGCCTTGCCAGATGCCTTCGCTTGAAAGCAGCGGCAACCCCGCCAGCAAGCCGGTTGCTAATGCGGCGACAGCGACGACCAGCGTAGTGCGCAGGTGCAGAAGCAGGCCGATGATGACGATCAATACACCAATGAGTTTGAGCAAGGTGAGCCTCCCGCAAACAATCTTCCACAAAGAGACACAAAGCACTCCCCTCTTCGCGCTTCTTCGCGTGTCTTAGCAGGAAATATTTTCGTTGCCAATGGTCAAAGCATCAACCGAACTTCTGGTTTGATTGGGTGTCATGTGTGGGGCAACTTAACTTGGCTGGCTCGGCGGTATTACTTTGATCTGACGCCAAGCAATGTTGTTTACATGGCTAACGTATGTTCTGAGGTAGTCATAAGGCTTGTTCACAAATATCTTTTTGATCTCCATCTGAGTTTGAAATCCGTTTAACTCATCACCTTTGTAAATCAAGCCAACAAGATAGTAGCTCCCAGGAGGAAGCTTGTTAGTTTGAGTACTCCCCCAGTTCAATTTTGACGTGAGTTTTTTTCCTTCAGGCGGGATTGAAGAGATGGTGAGCGTGTTATTAAGCCATTGAAATTTCGATACGCCATCTGCTTTTTCAGCCCAAAGACCAACTCGGCATTTAACTCCGGTAGCTTTATTTACTCCGCGATTCGATACTTGAAGTTCAATGTTATATTGCTGTCCTTGCTCGATCTCAATCACTTTGGGGAGATTAGTCCCATTTACAATGATGTCTGGTGAGGAAAATAAGATCATCTCATTTGGCGGTAAAGCAAATGGGTCGCCGTTATCCCCTTCGTAATCGGCTAGATAGAGATCAACAAGAGGCTTTACGTACTGTTTGAGTGTCAAGGGCTTAGATAATGATTCGATGATCCTGCCGAGATCAGGCATTCTGCCAATATTCTGTTTTGCTGCGGAGTCAGTGCCGTTATCATGCAGAAGGTCGCGCATTCGCCTGCCATCTATCCGCACACCGAATTTAGCATAAATCATTCCTTGTGTGGCAAGGGCGGCTCCAGCAACGATAGCTGCTGCGCTTGAGGTGCCGTCAAAGGATTTAGTATAGGTATAATAGGGATTATCGGGATTATTTTGATCGCCATTATTATTTATGGTTGTAGTCATCACTCCATCACCCCACGCATAGCAAGCGACACGGGTTTCCCCAAAATTGCTCGTGAGGGATCTCTTAGGACGATATACCCCTTTGACCAGATTCACACCTAATTGTTTAGGTACAGCCGCCGCCACCAGAATAGCGCCAGAATCCTCTTTTTCATTTAGCTCTGTATCTAGATCCTTGCCGATGCCATTGCCAGCGGCAGCAACCACAATAATTCCTAAAGCGGTGGCCAAACGAATCACATCATACTCTGCATCGAGTTTTTCAATGGGGAGATGATCGAATAAGCTAGCTACCCCTTCTTCGTCGTCACCAATTTGCGCTTCCAACAAAAGAACGCCCCCTAAAGGAAGGCGATCAATCGCTGCCATCAGCACATTGGGGCGCTCTTTTCCCCAATAAGAGGCGATACCAATACTGCTCAGGTTCGGGGTTATCCCTACACAACCGATTATATTGTCAACAGCGCAAATTACGCCAAGGGTCTGAGTTCCGTGGACAATGGATTTAAATTGAAGTGAGATGTTCTCGCCGATAGGAAGCGCAATGCTGCCGGGCAAATCAGGGTGCTTAAGATCCCAGCCTCGCTCAAAGTCAATCAAGATTTGTTTCTCGCCGCTGCCCCCTTTTTTCTCGCCACTCCCTTCCACAGGTTCAAAGTTCCAAGCGGCTATCGCATCTATCCCCCCGTTATTAGCGGATTGAAGATAACCTTGATCAACAAACATGGCATCATCGGGGTTCACTCCCGGCTCACTTGCCGGAGGATCGAAATAGGCACTTTGCACCAGTCCATCCAATGATTTGAACGCTCTGATCAGATCATCTATTTTGCCTGGGAATATTGGCGACGGACAGTCAACTACGAAATAGGTTAAAAAGTTGGGGCGGTTAGCTCTGCGGTATTCGGGATCCATCAACTTAGCTTGTTGAGTGAGTTCCTGAATTCTATCTGCCCCAACCATAGAAAAGAGTGTCCTGATCTTGATGCCATGAAAATCGTTGCTTATTTTCTGCCACTTCTTTTGCCACTTGGGTTGAGACTGGGCCACGCGCTCAAAGGCTTCATTCCTGTAATTGTTTGGATCAAGAAAATACTCCTCGCTATCTTTTACTTTGAGAATGATCCGGGGAGAGTATCCTAATCGCATTTTTCCTCTTTCCGCAGAAAAGATGTATGGTTAAGTCTTTTGCGCGCACATCGAATATGTTAGCGCTGTAACCTCAGCCGCCAGCGCCGGAACAAAAAGGATCGTTTGTTGTTTCAGCCCCATCCGCCTTTATTGGTGCCATCAACTGATCTGGCTTTGGCTTTGGCTCGAAGATGCTGTAATAGTACAAAAAATGATTCCGATCTAGTTGGACTTTGGATGAATTTTTGGAAAGACTTTCCACCACTACTTCGTAGTCTTTTCCTCCTTCAAACGTGAAGGCTTTCGTGCCGTCACTGAAGTAGAGAAGGGCATAGCCGTTTTCTGGAATAGCTATTTCCAGCCCTGCTTTGATTGATATGGTCGTGGGCTTCGTCGCCGTTCCGGCTGTCAGTTTGCCGGTAATGTCCGCAATGCCATATTGAACACCTGGCCATGGTTTGAGTCCGTAAAGGCTTCCCGTGCTAACGTGGAATCTAGCTTTACACAGCTTAGGACTGGCCTTCACCTTCCCGACTGGATACAACTCTTTCTCGATATTGATCATGTGAAATTCCGCAGGCGAGCCGATTGAACCATCGTTGTTATCAATCAACTTCGTCAAAGTAATATCAGAAGTAGACAAGTCAAGTTGTGGAGACACCGGATAAACGTCAAGGCTCAAATCACCAGCGACCTTTTTCCATGTTTTTTTCCAATACCTGAATTTGTTTGGACCGAATTTAATCTCATTGATTCGGATTTGAGGAACATGATAATCGCCGGCGGTTACCGGCACATTCTCAGGAAGAAGATTCTTGGTTGCTTTTGAAACCTCAACCAGACCTACGGTAAGCGATGGCGGGGTGGCATTCTGCCCAGCCGCTTCCAATAAGTTGTCAGTGAAGAACATGCATAAACCATCAAATCTAACCACTATTCTGCCCATGATTTATCTCCTTTTTGCCACTTGGTGCCGTTATTAATTTACCCCGTTTCCCGAGATTACAAAGGCAGCCCAGTAGTAGGGATGCCGCCATTGTTGGTTTTCCGAATTGAGCATCTTCAGTTGCGCTTGTTGCAGCGCAGTGCTGAAAGACCGCTTTTCGATCCGATGGACTCGGTGAAACTCATTCATCAGTTCGACCGATCCATCATCATCTACTTCCCATAAACCGGCGATCACGTTTGGTACTCCGGCACTGAAGAACGAGTGCGCTAAACCTCCCATGCCTTGATCGTGCAGAAACGTATTTGCAGCAGCCCGGCAACTGGAAAGCACGACCAGGCGCGTGCGCTGCAACTTGAGCTTAAATATCTCGCCAGCTTGCAGGCTGTCGCTCGCCCAATCCTGCGCATTGCCATCAGCATCCGCTTTCTCCGTCGCCAAAATGATCAAAGAGCGCAGTGGGTTTTGCTCATTGACGATACTATGAGTAGCCAAATGCACTATCTCGTAATCGCCTATCAGTTTGAGTAAGGCACTCTTGGTCGCCTCCGCCTGTGTTAATCCAGTGTTGTCAGAATAGAGTGATCGAATGGCTGTCACTTCCACCGCTGTTCTAGGCAGCGGTTTCAGCGCCGGATAAAGCTTAGGATTAAAGCGAGGATTACTCACAGTCAAAAGCGCCTCCTTGGGCCCCTTCTTCAATCGCCCCAGTTCAAGCATTTTGATCGCCACACTAGCGCTGGGGTTGATGACCGTGGCGTAATCCTGAACGAGATAACGCTGCGAATTAGGGGAGACTAGCGCGGAAAAAGGCACCGCGTTCAGGAACCGGTCTGGAACAATTATCAATATGCTCTGACCGTCCAAGCGGTGCGCAATAGGTTCGATCAAGACTTCGTAGAGTTTCGAGGCGGCGCTATTCAGTCGGTCGATGTCACCGCGGTTATACAATTGAGCTAGGTAATCCGACACTATACTCTGTAGCTTTTTCTCCGTGATTGGGACAGCGACCGTCATCCATTGCTGCGCGGTGACCACCCAAATCAGCAAGCGCTCATCAGTGACGGCATATGTTACAAGCTGGGCATTGGCAGGTATTGATTGTTGTACTTGTTTGAGCGTCAGCGCGGTCGAAAAACCGGAAGATTCCAGCGCTTCGCCAGATTGATTGGAGGGTTTGACGCCGATACCGGTCAAGGCGTCACGCAATTCACTGCCGCGCGTCATCTCCGCATAATCGAAGGCGCGGTCGAAAGTCTTTTTGCGGAAATACTGATAACCAACCATTGTGCGGTAAACATTACTCTTGTCATTCAGGAAACTGCCGCGTATTGCCGCTTCACCCGTATTCTTGCGCGCCCGTTCGATCAGCTCAATACTGTCGTGCAATTCCTTTTCAGCTAACTCGTCTTTGCCTTGTCGTAAGTAGACGATGGCCATGCGGTGGTGAAGAACTGACTGGTTATAAAAATTATGCTCACCAACGATACTTAAGACTTTACGGTAGGCTGCTTCAGCCACTTCCCATCGCTGTTGATTGAGGAACGCATTGCCCAAATTCAGATACAGATCGGGAGTCAGTATGGCGTTGCCAGTCTTGTCTTGATAATTTTCCGCCAACGAAATGGCCTCGTTTAGTGGCCTAATCGCCTCTTCGTTTCTCCCAGCTTGCGCATAGTATGTGCCGGTTTTGGCGAGCGAGGCGATTGTGATTATCTGATTGGCGTCGCTCTGGCAGTACCGGGAGGCTTCGAGCTGATAATCTAATGCGGGCTGAAGGTTTCCGCCGACAGCCAGCAATTCGGCGATCTTCGTATAAACCTGACAAGCTCGGCGAGTTGGCAACGAATGACCCCAAATCAATTGCAACGAAGCCAGATTCTTGTTGATACCAGTCTCGCGGTCACCCAAATCCGCATAAGTTGAACCGACGAAACGCAAGGCATTAGCAGTGGCACCTGTATCCCCTAAGCGGCTGAAGATTTCATAAGCTTGTAAGCTCGCTTGCAATGCAGAGTAAAAATCTTGCCGAGCGAGTCGCAAATTGGTGTCGGCAATCAAGGCTCTGGCGTGCAGCATCTGGTGCCGATGGCGGGAAGTTTCGGCGATCAATCGCTGCCGGAGTTGGGGCATCTGGGGCGGCTCGACCTGCTGCGAGTTGAGCATCAAAGCTAAGCCACTGAGTGCCAATTCACTGTGGCAAACATCCGCTGCTTGCTCAGCGCTCCCGCGCGCTTTGGTGTAAAGGGAGATCGCCTGATCGTAGTGTCCAGTCTGGAAATTAGTTTCGGCTTGTGCCAACAGCAAGCGCGTGTTCTTAATCTTCTCGAGTTGTCGCTTATTCGCGCTAAAAATGTACGTAAACAAGTCCGCAAAGAAGTGCTCATCCTTCGTCTCTTTAATGCTTTGGGCAAGGCGCAGGAGCACCCGACGGTATTGATCGGCCTTCGCGCGATTGTCGCTACTAACCACCGCTAGATACTCATCCGGCAAGTCGCGGGTAAGCAATTCTGACAACTCACTAAAATGCTCAGCCCAAAGCCGCCTTATTTCCGTGTCATTATTGGCGTCGTTCGCTACCAGAAAGAGTTGGGCCTTCAAATCCTGAGACGTCTTTGGGAGCGACGATTGGGTGCGCAGTTTTTGCAATCGAGTACGTGCTTCATCAGCCCAGCGTGAGGTTGAATCAATTTCGAGATACTTTTCCCAGGCAGACTTTGCCTCGGAAGGCAACATCATTTGCTCGCGGATGAGTGCCAAGTTAAACCATGCTTCGGGTAATCGTGGTGCAAGTTTAAGTGCCTGCTCACAATTTTCTGCGGCTTGCGAAAACGTCAGCACAGACTGTTCCAATGTGCCGCGTTCGTACAGCAGTGTCGCCAGATCAACATAAGCTAGTGGATTTTGGGGGTCAGCCTCCAGCACTGCACGCAATTGCTGTTCAGCTTGATCAAATTCCCGTTTCAACAAATGCAACCTACCCAATGCCTGCCGCGCCTTTGGCGAAGGGCGATCCGCCACTTCACGCGCTAACTCTGCCGTGGCAGCTAACAACAACTCTGGCTTGACCGGGGCAGCATCATTGCCACCGCGGGTTACTTGATACGGCAAATAGGGAAAACCACCCGTGACGCGTGCTTCCAGCGGTCGGCTTTGTGTCCAAGCTTGGCGCAAAGAGGCCATCGCAAGTTCAACCGGCTGGTTGCGTTGATAATAGAAATAAGTAGGTACAACAAAAACCAGCAACAGCGCAGCGGCAACAGCCCAGCCGAATGCCGGTTGCCGAAAAACAAACCAGTGCCGCCAATTCAACGGTTCGGCAATCTGAGTAACTAATTGCGGTTGGGCAGCCGTGCCCCTTTTCGCTGCCAGCGCTGCCGCTTCGCCCAGCCGTAACAGGCCGTCGAATTCGGGGCTGCCTTCCAATTCAGCATCAGGTTGTTGGGTGGATTGCCGGATCATTGCCAATTGCTCGCGGCAGTCAGCGCAGCGGATCAGGTGATCTTGCAGGCTGGGCAGCCGCTCTGGCAGGAGCGCGCCGCTCAAACAGGCAGCGAAGTCCTGGGCCACAAAATGGTCATTCCTATCCGGGATGCTCTGATTCAATTCGTTTCCCATCTGGAAATGCCTCAGCAATAGAGGACGCAATTCACCGGTAAATCACACGGCCCCTGAAAGATATTTTCGCAGGCGGCTTTTCATCTGTCCCAAAAGGTTGGCGATGCTGGTCTCTTTCAATTCGGCTACGCCCAAGCCAGCAATCTCGGCGGGGCTGTAGCCTTCGCGCGCATAGAGCAAAAAAATCAGGATGTCGCGTTTGCGGTTCGGGCCGTCAAAACATTTTTCCAGCGTGTTGATTAACTCGCTTTCGGTAATGCTATGCGCCGCGCTTGAGACAGGGGTTGCCAGACTGGCTTCGCCTTGTTCTTCGAGTACGGCTTGTAAGGAGACTTCATCTGCCGCGCGCCGTAGCGCCTGGCGGGCGCGCAAAAAACTCAGTGTTTGGTTGATGGCGGCGTGCGCCAGATACGCTTCGGCTTCGGCTTCGCTGGCGCCGCGAAAGTTGCGCAACAGGCCGAAATCGTTTTTAACGATGGCCGTATAAACATCCTGCAATAAATCAGCGGCGATTTCGGCGGGCGGCCAGGGGCCTTGCCCGCTCTTACGCCAGGCCACGGTAATGCTGCGTACCAACAGCGGATTGAAACGGCGCACGAACTCCAACCAGTACTCATCGCGCTGCGGCTGCGCGGCACAAAGTTGAAACAACATTGAACTGGCACTGCTTGTGAGGTGGCGTTCCTCCATAAGTATTCAAGCGGCAGCCGAGCCTGCGGTTACGGTTCACTGCTAAAAACCTAAAGCAATTACGGAAAGGCTCTCTCGATTCTTCGCACTACACGTTAGTTGTGGGGAAAAGATTAATGCCTAATTTTTTGAGGATGGCAATACGCGCGCACCACGCGAAGGGTTTTATTGCCAGAAAAATATCGAGACTGCGCCTGAGAGCGCAGGCGTCGCGCCTGCTGTAAAAGCTGCCGCGCAGCTTCTTTAGAGCGATTTTCACTACAGTGTACGGGAACGCCGCGCAGTGAGGCAGTACCGCGCGCGTGAGCAAGCGGCGCGTCAAGCTTGCCCTATGGGCTGCATTGCCAAAGCGCCGCTTGCTCACGCGCGCGGTACTGCTCCAGCGTCCCGTAAACGCAACTGCAAACCGCTCTAATCACAATCCTCACAACTGAAGTAAGGCGGGAAAAGGCGCGCTGCGCGACTTTGCTCACAGCAGGCAAGGTGGCCTGTGGTCTCAGAGCGAAGAAGTTTTTTTTTCCGAGGCAGAGTAGTTTCGGACATGCCTTGCGTCCTCTGCTAACGAACGGGACTTCAGACCGGTAAACAGCTTCCGAAGCTTCCGAGATGCCGGCGCTGATGTTGTTTTCAGGCGCTTAGCCAAGCACAGGCGATCCATTCTGAACCAAGATTTTTCGTTTCGGCGTGTGGCCGGAAGGAGGGGCAAGTGTTGTTACCAACCGGTCAATTTCCGTGGGATGAAGCTACGACACAAGCATTCTCGTTGGCCGTGTTGCTGGAAGTCTTACGCTGGCTGGCCGCGTGGTTATTGGCCGTCAGCGCCGTGACGTTTGTTCTTTATCTGGTTGGCGTGACGTTGCTTTGCCGTGGCGAGACACGGGCAAACCGACGCGCAGGCAAGCCCGGCGCACAACCTAAAACCCAGGCGCGGCCCGTGGCCGTCAAAGCGCAACACGCGCCAAAAAAGATGATGCCAAAAGGAGCAATCGTGAAAACCAAACTGTTCTTACTCATTGTCAGCAGCGCGCTGACATGCCTGGCGCTGGCCTGCGCCACCCCACCCGTTGACAACCAAAAACCAGTAACAGCGGCGCCGGCTTCAGCCCAGGGTACAACTTCGGCCACGCCGCCCTCAGCCATTCCTACGCCCGCCGTGAATTACGCGGCCATCGCGCAAAAGGTGGTCACGCAATGCGCCGGGGTCAAACAGGGCGAGATTATCCAGATCAGCGGCGATGTCAAAGACGCTGAGTTGCTGGAAGAACTGGCGCTTGAAGTCAGCAAGCTGGGCGCGTTCCCGCTGGTGCAGATGTACCGCAGCAACCCGGAGCGCGCGAAACGGGCCATGCAAGAAATCCCGGCCAAGTGGGATACGCAACTCAATCAACTCGGTCTCAAACTCACGGGGATGATCAATGCCAACATCATGCTCGCCAACGCCGAGCCGTCCAACCCGTTTGAAGACTTCCCGCAAGAACGTCTGGACGCGCAACGCCAGGCGAGCGAGCCGATCAACAAATTGCGCCGCCAACGCAATATCCGCGGCATCGCCATCGGCGGCAACGGCCTCTATCCATCCAAGACCAACAGCGAACGGCTGGGCCTGACACAAGCCGAGTTGGCGCAGATTTTCTGGAACGGCATCAACACCGATTACACGCAACTGCAAGCCGACGGCGAAAAGTACCGCCAACTGCTGGCCGCCGCCAACGAGGTGCACTTGACGCACCCGAACGGCACCGACCTCAAAGTGAAGATCGCGCAACGGCCCGTCTTTGTCAGCGACGGCGTGATCTCGGCTGAAGACATCAAGCGCGGCGGCCCGGCGGTGCAAGTCTGGCTGCCCGCCGGCGAAGCTTATGTCACCGTCGTGCCCAACACCGCCGAAGGCCGCATCGTGGTTGACCGTGACAATTACACCGGGGCCAACGGCAACAATCTGATCGAGGGCCTCACACTCGAATTCAAAGCGGGCAAGCTGGTCTCGATGACGGCGCGCGCGGGTTTGGAACCGCTCAAGAAAGCCTATGACAAAGTCACCGGCCAGAGCGGCGCGGGCAAAGACGAATTCAGCTTCGTTGACCTGGGCATCAACCGCAGCCTGGTGCTGGGGCCCAACGCCAAACGCGGCGATTACGCCCCGGCGGGGATGGTGTCTATTGGTTTCGGCGGCAATGAACAGTACGGCGGGGCGAATAAGGCAGCGTGGGGTTACGAGACGAATTTGACAGGCTGCACGTTGCGGTTGGATGGAAAGGCGGTGGTGGAGAACGGCGCGCTCAAGCAATGAATCGCAAAAGTATTTCAGCAACGAATCAGCGTCTTCTGCTCACGGCGAGCAGCAGCGCCGCTGATTCACCACATTCATATTTCAACCCAGGAGAATCATCGTGAACTGCATTTGCTTCACATTCACTAACCCGAAAACCAAAAAGCCGTACAAAGTTTGCTGGTGTCCACCTGTCTTGGTTGACCCCTGGTGGCGGTTCAGACCAGAGGACCCTCGCTGGCTGGAGTTCGAAGGCATCAAGGCTAAGGAATTGGATGATCTGGCATTGCTAAGCACGCTCAGCACGCTGACAGAGCAGCTTAGCCCGGCCTTGGCCAAGCGACTGCAAGCGCCAATCAAAGAAGTCTTACAAGCACAGCTTCAGAAGCTGCCCGTGGAAGCACAGCTTGAGCAACATTCTGCCGCCAGGAAATAAAGACGGTGCGCTACCACTTTGATCATTTCACGATCAAACCGCGCAACTTTCTGAGCGACACAGTCACGGGGCTTTATTCGACGACACCTGTTTCGCCTTAGCGAGCAAGCCTACCGGACAGGCTGTGCATTGCGCTGAAGAGCGCAATGCACAGCCCGCCTGGGAACGCCGGCAACGCAAACTCTCAACGCATCTTCAATCAATGGAGGAATCATGGCAACGATCAAGAGCACGACCCTCGAAGTAAGCAGCGTCCCCGCTCAACCCGGCAAATCACGCGTGACGGTCACGTCCATGCTGGCCTTTACCCTAGCCGACGCGGGGAACTGGAAATACTCCATCAACCTCTACGGTAGCGACACCAATGAGCCGGCTACCGGCCCGGCGCTCATTTACACCTTCATCTATAGCAACGGCCGGCCCTATCTCCTGTTAACCGCTCAGCCTGGCGAACAAACCATCCAGGAGGACCGCATCATTGATACCAGCCTGCTGGATGAAGACCCCGGCGTAAAGGTGGTTAAGCTGCACCCGCTCATTATCCTGCCCAATCAGGACGAGGTTTACGCGTTGGTCGAATTGAGCCGCATCAATGTGTCAAACACCTGGAAATCATTTGGGGTGTAGCGCCGCTGCAGCATTGTCGGCAGGCGAGCGCAGATCGGCTGGCCCGCTCGGTCAACACGCAATTCGCTGATCCGAACCACAAGTAAGCACCACACCACCAATCCACAAGAGAAATGACATGGCTACGCAAAATTGCATTTTCAGAATCAACCGCCCATTTGAGGGCGCGCTCACGGTTACGCCCGGCGGCCCTCCCTACCCCTGCGGCAACGGA
This sequence comes from Acidobacteriota bacterium, assembly GCA_016196035.1. Classification (NCBI taxonomy): domain Bacteria; kingdom Pseudomonadati; phylum Acidobacteriota; species Acidobacteriota bacterium. Next base: position 48,219 of record JACPYM010000006.1, read on the forward strand.
CACGCAGCCCAACCGACGAACCAATTCAAGGCCCAGCTCGATTGGCAGATCGGCCCGCCAATCAAGTGTGACGAAAGCAAAGCGCTCTGGCCGGACGGGTTGTCATTGCACGCCGATGGCAACGTGATCGTGCGGCGCGACGGCTTCGCCTATTTCACGGGCAGCTTCAGTATCGTGAAGATCAGCGGGAAGGATGGAACGCCGCCCCCCGTGACCTACTTCAGCGGCGACAGGCTGGAACTCATCTTTCAGAGCGGCTCGCATCAGGCACTGGCCGAAGATTGCGCTGCACCCAGGCACGCGGAAGGCTGGCTCGACGGACGCGGTGCAGGGCCCATGGCAAATTACAGCCTGAGCGCGGCGCTCGTGGCGCAGTGGGATACCGCCCACCAGTTCTACGCCGGAACAACGAAATTCCCGAACAGTTCCATCAATCGCCTGACCGGCACGCTGGTCAAGCACGCCTGAGGCAATCGTCAACTCAACCGCCCGCTTGAACGCGCTTTCCCAACCGAATCCGCCACAGGCTGAACAGCCTGCGGCGCGTTTCCCCGGGGAGAAAATCAGGACGCGCAATGACGACGTTTATGTGGGCGGAAGTTTTTACCGCGCCGGCAGCTCTTTCATCACGGCCTATAACAACACAGGCGCCGCCGACGCTTCAGTTCGCCAAACCACCGGTGGTTTGGCACAAGCAGCAGGTGCGCGCGGATTGGGCTTTGGGACGCACGCGTGCTGCAAACTGGCGCACCACGCGCAACCGATCCGCGCGCCTGCTTATCTTTTCCCCAAGCGCGGTGTGTGGGCCGCCGCAGGGCCTGACGCGCCGCTTCACGCACAAAGGAGCAACCATCATGAACAGGCAGAAACTGGCCTGCATAGGTTTCGTATTGTCAATTTTCGTTTTGTCCGGCAGCGCGCGTGCCCAAGACGGCCTGCCCATTGGCTGGAACAAAGCCGGCAGCAAACCCGCCAATTACGAAATCAGCGTGGACAGCGCCGTCAAACACGGCGGGCAAGCCAGCGCCTGTCTGCAATTCACCGCGCAGCAGGCCGAAGGTTTCGCCACGCTGATGCAGCAATTCAAAGCCGACGCCTATCGCGGCAAACGCTTGCGCATGTCGGCTTGGGTCAAAACCGAAACAGCGGCTGACCGCGCGCAGCTTTGGCTGCGGCTCGATGCGCTCAAAGGCATGCCCGGCTTCGACAACATGGGCAAGCGCCCGATCAAGGGCGTCAATGATTGGCGGCGTTATGAACTGGTGATGGATGTGCCTGCGGAGGCCGTCAACATTGCCTTCGGCGTGATGTCCTTTGGCACGGGCCGCGTCTGGGTGGACGATTTCGCGTTCGACGTGGTGGGCGGCGATGTCGCCGAGACCGATACGCGGACGCCTGAACAGCGCAAACAGGAACGCGACAACAGCTACCTCAACAACCTCAAGCTGCCCGCCGCGCCCGCCAATCTGGATTTCGAAGGCGGCGCGCAGCCGGTGCGCGTGCCGGTCGCGGTGAGCACGCGCGTGTTGGACGAGGTCGCAGGCTATTACCAGTTCAACATGCCGCTCGGTATGGGAATGGCCGTAGTGCAGCGCGCAGGCGACAAACTCAAGCTGGTGGGCGAAGGCGAGCCTGATGAATTGCTGGCGCTCTCGGAAAGCGAATTTTTCATCAAGGGCCAGGCCCTCAGTGTCAAAGTCCAGCGTAACGGCGGCCAAGTGACGGGCTTGCGCGTCGAAGCGCCCGACGGCAATTCCATGATGTCTTTCACCAAGCTCGCGGCCAGCACGGCCAAAGCGCGTGGCGAAAAATTGATGGCGGCAGCGTATGAAGCGCGCGGCGGCCTCACCAAACTCAAAGCCATTCACAACGTCTGGCACGACGCCGTGCGCAGCGTGCCCGGCCAGAGCGACACTTACTTTGATCTCTACCTTTCCGACCAGGTCGAGTTTTACCAGGAAAACCGCGACGCCGATAACAAGACCATCACCGGCAAGACGGTGATGGACGGCAAGACGCGCTGGGTCAACGACGGCAAGACGACCACCGCAGCCGACGCCGCCGGTTACGCCGCGTCCAAACAAAACATGCAATTGATCTGGCTCGAAGTCAGCTTGCAGCCGCTGGCCGGACAAACGCTCGAAGCCCTGGCGCTCGACGATACGACATACAAGGGCAAAGCCGTGAACGTCGTCGGCACGTTGATTGACGGGCGCTGCTACGCGCTGTTCTTCGACGCCGCGACGCATCATCTGATGCGCATCACGACCAGCAACGGGAATGCGCTGCTCGATTACAGCTACGATGATTACCGCCCCATTCGTGGCGGAGAAGCCGACGGCGTGCAACTGGCGCACAAGGCGTACATCACGTCCGGCAACGGCGTGACGCGCACCGTCACCATCAACAAGTTTAAGTTCAACGCGGGCATTGATGCGGCCAAGCTGCGCAAGCCCTAACCGTTTCCCTTTCGCGCCGCTGTTCAACCACAGACGCGACGAACCAACAAACTACCAACCATAGGAGAATCGCCATGAAACGAAGCTTGATCTTGTTGTTATTGCTAAGCGCCACGCTGTCTGTGAGTCGGTTGACGACGCTGGCGCAAACGCCCGCGCCGCAAACGCCGCCCAAAGTCCTGCAACTCTTCCGCGAAGAGGTCAAACCGTACATGAACGCCGCGCACGAGAACGTGGAAGCGGGCTGGCCCAAGGCGTTCGCGAAAGCGAAGTCCAAGGCTTATTGGCTCGGCATGACTTCTATGTCTGGCCCAAGCGAAGCGTGGTTTTTGAACAGCTATGATTCCTTCGCCGCCCTTGAAGCCAACCAGCAAGAGGATAATCCGGCCTTGCAGGCTGAGTCCGAACGGCTCGGCCAACAGGACAAAAATTTGATCAACAGCGCGCGCGGCATCCTCGCCAGTCTCAACGAAGGGTTGAGCTATCGCCCCGCCATCAATCTGGCGCAGATGCGATATTTCTGGGTCGAGACCTTTCGCATCCGGCCCGGCCATTACGCCGAATTCGTCGAATACCGCCGCATCCTCAACGCCGCGCACGAGAAGGCCAACATTGACGAGCACTGGGCGGTTTATGACGTGGACGCGGGGCTGCCTGCCGACACAGTGCTCATCTTCCATCCGCTGCGTTCGCTCAAAGACGTTGACCAGGCGTCGAGCCTGCACGGCCAAGCGTATGTGGACGCTTTGGGCGCGGAGAATCGGAAGAAGATTCCGGAACTGCAAGCGGCCTACACGCTCAGCAGCGAGTCGAATTACTTCGCCATCAGTCCAAAGATGAGTTACGTGCCACCGGCAATCGTCGCGGGCGACCCGGCGTTTTGGCATCCGAAACCGAAGGCGCTGGCAAAGGCTCCAATCACCACCAAGAAGGCGGCGGAAAAAACCACCGGCGCACAATGATCACGCAACCAACCGAAAGGAGAAAGCTCATGAAACCAATTCTGTTGTGTGTCTGCATTCTCTGGTTTGCCTGTGCCGGCGACAGTGCCGTGGCTTTGGCGCAGGAAACCGCGCAAAAGAAAACCCCCACCAGCGCCAAACACCGCCTGGCGGTCGAAGGCGACGAAGTCTGGGTCGCCGTCAACACGATCAAAGCCGACAAGCGCGAGCAGTTCGAAAAATGGGTCTATGAAATCTTTTGGCCCGCCGGACTGAAGCTGCCCGCCAAGGAGCGCGCGGCGTTTGAGCACACGCGCGTGCTGCGTCCGAGCAAAGCCAATGACGACGGCACATGGACGTACCTTTACGTGATGGACCCGGTGATTCCCGGCGCTGAGTACGACATCGAGCGCTTGCTCAAACGCATGTTCGACGAGGCCAAGGCGCAGGAATACGGGCGGATGTTGGAAGAGACGATGGCCAAGCCGCAATTCGGTTACGACATGAAGCAAGGGCGCGTGTGGAGATCGCAATGAAACCACTGCTGCCAACCAAACCAAAAGGAGGTTTGACATGAACAGAACGAGCAAACGCGTTTTCAGCGGATTGGCGTTAGTGTTATTGACACTGGCGGCCATGCCGAACCCGCTCGCGACACCGTCTGCGCACGCGCAGGCGCAGGTCATCCACGCTCAGGTGTCGGTACCGGTGAATGACATACTCTTTTCGACATGCGCGGGCGAAGCGATTCACTTTACCGGCAGTTATCACCTGCGCTCGGCCACCACCGTAAGCGCCAATGGCAATTTCCACACCGGCTTCACGGCCAATGACTCCGACATCGTGGGCGTCGGGCTGATGAGCGGGAACCTGTACCGGCGGGTTGGCGCTACGCACGCAATCAGCAACATCAACGGCCCGCCGCCACTATCGCTCACGTTTACCAACAGCCTTAATTTCATCGGCCAAGGTCAGGCGCCCAACCAACTCTTGATCCAAAACGGCCACATCACCGTCAACGCCAACGGTCAATTGGAGGTATTTTTCGACCACACGCAGCTAGAGTGTCATTAACACCAGCCGGATTGCGCCAAATCGTTTGCAATTTGGCGTAACAGTGGGTGCGCGCGGATTGAGCAGAGGGACGCGCGTGTGCTTCAACCGTTGAAGCGCACCAGCAATCCGCGCACACTCGCGCCCTTTTCCCAAAACACGGCGGGCGTTTGCCGCGCCGCTGCACGCGCATTAAGGAGCATCGTTATGAACAGGCAGAAAGCGGCCTGCTTAGGCCTCGTGTTGTCAATTTTCGTCGCGGCGACCGCCGTCTGGCTGAGCGTCAAACCCGCCACCGCGCAATCCACCCAACCTTCGTTTCGTAATTTCGGACTAGACCCGCGCATTGTGGCAGACCCGCGCTTTGCCCCGCCCGCCACGGAAACCACCAGCGCGCTCGCGCCCGAAACACCCACCGCCGTGTGGTCGCAGGGCAACGGCCCCGACACCGGCAATCCCTTCGATCTGATCCGGCGCGGGCAGCGGCTGTTTGCCGGCACCTTCGGCGGTTTGTTTATCTCGGACGACAACGGCGAGAACTGGGCTTATCAAACCGGCAACGGCCTGCCCAACGGACGCGGCGTCACGGCGCTGGCGGCCAACGAGACAACCATGTTCCTGGGCATGAATTTCAACGGGACGGGCGGCGGCATTTACCGCTCGACCAACAACGGGCAAACGTGGACGGCGGCCAACAACGGCTTTCCCGCGCCACGCTCGATTGGGGACATGATCGTCAACGGCCCAAACATCTTCGCCGCCGCCAGCGCGGGCGAGTTGTATCGTTCGACTGACAACGGCGACAACTGGGTGCGGCTGTCCAACGGTTTGCCTAGCGTCATTGCGACCTTTTTGGGCGGCAGCCTGGCGATCAGTAACGGCGCGGTGTTGCTGATCAATCAAGCGACCAATCCGTCGGTGCTTTTCCGTTCGACCGACAACGGCACGAATTGGACGCCGGTCACCGTCGCCACGCCCGCGCCCTCCTACGTGCTGCTCACCAGCAACAGCAGCAAAGCCTTTCTCGGCACGACGACCGGCTTGCTCTCGTCCACCGACGGCGGCCAGACCTGGCAACCCGTCAGCGGCTTGCCGCCCGCCGGCACGGGTTTCGGCTATTACGCGTATGCGGATGGGGCAACGGTTTACGCGCTGATGCTGGGCGGGGCGTTCGGGCTGGGGAGTTTCAGCACCGAATCCACCCTCTTCCTCTCGACGGACAACGGCGCGACCTGGACGCAAAAACTGAAACTGCCTTTCTCGACTGAATACTCCGTGCTGGCCGAAGGCGCGACGCTGTTTGTCGGCCACCCGGCGGGCATCATCCGCGTGGACGGCAGCGGCGCGAGCTTCGCCGTGAAAAACCGGGGCTTGCGCGCGGCGACGACCTTCAGCGACATCGTCGTGCTGGGCAATCGCACCTTTATCAGCAGCCACGGCGGCGGCGTCTGGGTGACGACCGACAACGGCGCGACTTGGCGGCAGTTGAAAAACGGCCTGCCCTTCGGCGCGTTCGTCAGCGCGTTGGCGGCGGATGGGAATACGTTGTATGCCTGTCTGGAACAGGTGCTCGGCTTTTATCGCTCGACCGATTTCGGCGAGACCTGGACGAAGCTCAGCGACGTGATCTCCGCCAACAACATCAGCGACTATCCCGAAACGCTGTCCATCAACGGCGGCAAGATTTACCTCGGCATGGCGATGAGCGGTGTACAGGTTTCCGCCGACAACGGCGCAACGTTCCAACCGCTGCGCAATGGCATTCCGGCCAATGCCGATGTCACCTCGTTCACCTTCAAGGATTCAACCATCATCGTCACGACGCTGGGACAAGGCGTGTTTCGTTCGACCGACGGCGGCGCGACCTTCGCGGCGTCGAACACCGGCGTGACCACGCAATTCAGTTACGTCGCGCAATACCGCGGCAACACGATTTTCCTGGCCGCCAACAATGGCTTGTATCGCTCCCCCGACAACGGCGCGACGTGGGCGTTGACGACCGCGACGGTGGCAACCTATTTCGCCATCGCGCAAACGAGCACCACGCTGTATGCGTCGGGCCTGGCGGGTTGTTTGGTGAGCCGCGACGACGGCGCGACGTGGCAGACCAATAACAACGGCCTCTTTGGCCGCTTGATTCAAATGGCGACGCGCGGCAATCAGGTCATCCTCGCCACCAGCGGCAACAGCGTTTTCTTCCAAAACGAAGACGCCTTCGCCAACGTCTCCGCCGCCAGCTTCAATCCCGACGCGCTGGCCGAAAAGACCATCGTCGCGGCCTTTGGCTCAGCACTGGCGACGGGCACAGCTTCGGCGAGCGCCCTGCCCTTGCCGACAACATTGAACGGCACGTCGGTCAGCGTGCGCGATGCCAATGGCGTTGAACGCGCGGCCCCGTTGTTCTTCGTGTCCGCCGCGCAAGTCAACTACCAACTGCCCGCCGGCACAGCGAACGGCCCGGCCACCATCACGATCAGCAACGGCGCCAACGTCGCGCAAACGGCCACGCTGCTGGTGCGCGCGGCGGCGCCCGCGTTGTTTGCGGCGAATGCCAGCGGCACGGGCGCGGCAGCGGCGCTCGATGCGATCAAGTTCACGCCCGGCCCCTTCGACGCCAAGCAAGCCAACGGACAGCCCAACATCATCGCCATCTTCGGCACCGGCCTCGGCGGCGACGCCACCGATGTGAGCGCCGATGTCAGCGCCAGCGTCACCGCGCGGCTCAACGGCAATATCGTGACGACGCTGTATGCGGGCACGGTGCCGGGCTTGGCTGGGTTGAATCAATTCAACATCCAGTTACCCGCCACGATCACGGCGGGGACGTACACACTAACCGTCACGCGCGGTCTGACCAGCAACAGCGTGACCATCGCAATCAAGTAACGAGCTGACAGCTACACATCATTCGCGTCCCAACCAACGGGCGCTGCACCCAACAAGGAGAATCGTCATGAACCAACCCAAGCACCTCTGTTTCGTTTTCCTGTTCTCGCTTTTCGCACTGCTCAGCGCGTTCGCTTTCGCGCAAGAGCCTGACATGCAAATGCCCGTGCGCAATCCGCAGGTGCGCCCGCAACGCGAACCATTGCCCGCAGGCGTTGCCGCGCCGTTCGTGAATCAGACTGCGGCCAGCGCCGCACCCGAACAGACGCTGATTCCGCTGGGCACTTACTCATTCATTGCGCAGACGGACACGCACTTCGGCACATTCAACTTTTTCGCGGGCGAATACTTTCTGACGCTGTTGCCGGGCGGCAAATACCAGATCGGGCGCAACGACTGGGTTTTGCAGTCGGGCAATTACACGGTGACGGCCACCACGATTGATTTCGTCAGCCCCTTTGGCAACGACACGTGCAGCAACAAAGGGACGTATGCCTGGCAACTGCAAGGCAATCGGCTCGCGTTCAACATCGTCGGCCTGCGCGCGACTGATCCTTGCGCCGAACGGCTCGTCTGTCTGGCCAGCGGGCCAATGACCCGCACCGACAACCTGGCGAAAGAGTGGAAAAACATCGGCCCCTTCGGCGGCAGGATTTACGGTTTGTTCGCCAACGAAGGCAAACTTTTTGCCGCGACCGACAGCGGCGGCATGTTCGTTTCAGCGGACAACGGACAAAGCTGGAAAGCGACACGCGGCAATCGCGCCTTTCGCGTCAATACGTTCGCGGCTTTTAACGGCACTCTCTTTGCGGGCGGTTCGGGCGCGCCGATTTTTGTCTCGACCGATGGCGGCGAATCGTGGGAGTTTCAGGTGACGCCCATCGGCGCTGCGGTCTACGACTTTGTCGAAAGCGGCGGGAAGTTTTATGCCGCAACGTTAGGCAATGGCGTTTGGCGCATGGGCGCGAATCCTTACCTTTGGGAAAAAACCGGCACGACGGGCCTGACCAATCAGGGCGTGTATTCGCTGGCCTCCAGCGGCAACAACCTGTTTGCCGCCACCGATGGCGGCGGCGTTTACCGTTCGACCGATGGCGGCGCGACCTGGACGGCGGTCAACAACGGGCTGGCCTTTTTGCGCATTCGCAATCTGGCCGTGGATGGCATGAAGCTCTATGCCAGCACGGCCTTTGGCGCCAACGCGACCAACGAAGTCTCGGTCAGCGAAGACAACGGCCAGACCTGGAAGAAACTCGGCAATGGCATCGCGGCGGATTTCCCAGCGGGCTTCACCAACGGCGTATATGAACTCGCGCCGCTGGGCGGCAAACTCTTCGCCGCCGGCACCAGCGGCGTGCTGATGTTTGACGGCACGAAATGGACGCAAGTTCAGGGCGGATCGCCGACGGTGAGTTTCTTTTCCATCGCTGCCAGTGGCAACACGCTTTACGCGGGCGCGTGGTTTGACGGCGTCTCGCGTTCGACCGATGGCGGCGTGACGTGGGCAAAATCGAACACTGGCTTGACCGGGCGTTTCACCAACACCGTGCATAAAGACAACGGCGTGCTTTATGCGGGCGTCAACGACGGCATCTTCACCTCGCGCGACGAAGGCCAAACCTGGACGCGCGGCGCGATTGCCAATATCCCTGGCATCGTTTGCTTCCTCTCGTATGACGGCAAGGTGTATGCGGGCGCGATCAATGTCAGCGTGGGCACCAGCGCGGGCGTTTATGTCAGCTCCGATCAAGGCGCAACGTGGACGCGCGCCAGCAACGGACTCGGCGCGGGTTCGGTCTGGCGCATCATCAACGCCGGCAACACCCTCTATGCCGCCGTGCTGGGCAGCGGCGTCTTTCGCTCGACTGACGGCGGCGCGAATTGGACAGCCGCCAACAATGGCCTGGGCACACTCAGCGTTTGGGACATCGTCGCGCAAGGCAATAACCTTTTCATCGGCACGACCACGCAGGGCGTCTATCGCTCCAACGACGGCGGCCAAACGTGGATGGCGGCGCGCAATGGCTTGCCCACGGGCGCGACGGTTTTCAGTGTGATTACGGTCGGCAACACCTTGCTAGCGGGCGTCAACGGCCAACCCGTTTATCGCAGCGAAGACAACGGCCAAAGCTGGACGCGCGCCACCGGCGACATCTCGATTTCGGGCTTTACGCTATACGCCTACAACGGCGTGGCCTATGCCGCGTGCGATGGCGGCATCGGCGTGCTGCGCTCATTCGACGAAGGCCGCACCTGGCAGCCGTTCAACGCGGGCTTCGATGCGCGCTTTGTGCTGAGCCAGGGCTTCCACGGCAACGGCAATGCGTTGTATGTCGCCTCGTTCAACGGCATCTATGTCAGCAACAATGCCGGACGCGCGACGACCGTGTCCGCCGCGAGTTTCAACGCCGCCAACATTGCTGAAAAAGGCCTCGTCGCGGCCTTTGGCACGGCCTTGGCGACGAGCACGCAAAGCGCGAACACCACGCCCTTGCCGACAACGCTGGGCGGCACGACCGTCAAAGTTACCGACAGCAATGGTGTCGAACGGCCCGCCCCGCTGTTTTTCGTTTCGAGCGGACAGGTCAACTTCCAGATTCCCACCGGCACTGCCGTAGGCGCGGCAATGGTCACCATCACCAATGGCGACGGCACAGGTGCGCTCGGCATGCTGGATGTCAAAGCCGCCGCGCCTGCTATTTTCACTTCGGGCGCAACGGGTCAGGGCGCAGCCGCCGCGGTTGACGCCATCACGGGCGCAGCCGGGCCATTCAACGCCACGCAAGCCAACGGACAACCCAACATCATCGCTGTCTTCGGCACCAGCCTCGGCCCGACAGGCACTGACGTGGACGGCAACCTCAACGCTTCGACGACCGCGCGCATCGGCCCCGCCGCCGCGCCGGTGCAATACGCCGGACGCGCGCCGGGCTTCACGGGCCTAAATCAATTCAACATTCAATTGCCCGCCGGCATTCCGGCCGGGACGTACCCGTTGACGATCACGCGCGGCCTCGCCAGCAACACCGTGACGCTGACGATTCGCTGACGGGAACGTAATCGCACCGGCGCGAGTAGCGCAACCTGCCGAGCATTCGTTTCTACACAAGTCTACCGGCTCCGAGAAATGCCCTGAAAGGGCGTAATTCAATAGCCGTGGGCAACGCCCACGGAACGGTTCGGGAAGAATTTTCGGCCCTGCCGGGGCCGCATTCGACGTCGAGTCCGGCCCCTTCAGGGCCGTAGAACCTGCTGATGGCCTACCGTGGCCGTTGCCCACGGCTATTGAAGGCTGCCCTTTCAGGGCAAAGACACAGAGCGTCAGACTTGTGTAGAAACGAATGCTCGGCAGGTTGCGCTACCCGCGCCGAGCGCATAGCAAACTTTCATTTCTGAATTTCCGAAGGAGACTGAACAATGAAACCGCAACACAAAATCACTTTGCTCATCTGCGCGCTCTGCCTGCTCGCACAACCGCTGCGCGCGCAAACCGCCTTAACCAGCGGCGCGCCTATCAGCGCCGAATTGAAGCCGAACGAGACGCACCGTTACCAACTCACGCTCGCCGCGCAGCAGACCGCGCACGTCATCGCGGCGCAACAAGGCGCGGACGTGGAAGTGTTGGTGTACGACGCGGCGGGCAAGTTGCTCGTAGACATGGATAGCCCCAACGGCACGCGCGGCAATGAGTCCGTCTGGCTTACCGGTCAGCCCCCGGGCGTGTATCGCATCGAGGTCAAGACCTTTGGCTATCCCGACGGCCGGCTGCTGGCCGGCAAATATGAAATCAAGCTGGTTGAGTTGCGCGCCGCCACCGAGGCCGACGCCGCACGCTGGCAAGCCCAGGCCGCTTTTCTCGAAAGCAAAACCTTGTGGCGTCCCAACCAACCCACAGACAAAAAGGCCGCGATTGCCAAACTCGATGAAGCCGCGCGTTTGCTGGAAAGCGTCAGCGACGCCGATTTGAGCGCCGTGGTGGAAGCGCGCACGTTGCAAATCGCGCCGCTGCTAAAAGTCGAGCGCCTGGGACTCACTAAAACAGCAGGGATGGTCACGAGCTATCACAGCGCGGAACTGGCGAAAGCAGCCGCCAGCAAACGCGCCCTACTCGAAAGCCTGCTGAATTTCTATCAGCCGCTGCTCAAGACCAAACTCGAACTCGGCTATGCCCTGTTGAACAAAGACGACGGGAAACGGTTTTGTCCGGCTTGTCCTTTCGTGGTGCCGATGGTGCTGCAGGAGCCGCTCACTTTCGTTGAAAGCAATGACACCACGGGTATCAAAGGCATGCTGGCAATGTACAAAAGCAAATTGCCTGAGACGCTGAACAACGCCCTTGCGGCGGAAGGCTTGACGTATGACACGGCAACGCCAGTTGTGCTCGAAGCCGTTGGTTACTTTTATCTCGCGGGCGGGTTGCGCAATCAGGCGCTGGGGCGCTTGCCCAAACCGTGGATGAACAGCATCATCGAAACCTACCTGATCCACGCCTGGCTGGGCGAAAAGCAACCGGCCTTGCGCAGGCAAATCAAACTCGGCTTTCAATTGCCCGGCGCGGTGATCACACCCGCCGCGCACACGCTGGATACGATGTTCGGCAACAGCGACATGCTCACTGGCGGCGTTGCGCTGAGCCGTGCCGCCGACCTGGCCGCCGACCTTTACCACAGACACAAACTCGGCTTCCTCACCGAATTGCTCAAAGCCTTTCCGAAAGACGCGAAACTGGACGCTGCCACGGCGGAACAACGTTTCGTCGCGCTCTCACCGCTCATCAAGCCGTGGATGGAAACCTTTGCCTATACGGGCGCGGCGCTCGAAGTGCGCCAGGCCGAAGAAGCCCTGGTTGCCGCGCGCAAAGCCAAAGATGGCGCCGCCTTTGACCGCTTGGTCGCTGACGATTATTGCGGGCTGAATCAAAACGGCATGCAACGCGACAAAGCGGGCTTTCGCGCCAGCGCCACCAGCCCGACGCCGGTGGCCGTCTTCAACCTCGACCGCATGGACATCGAAATCATCGGCGACCTCGCCATCGTGCGCGGCGCGCAAACCGAACAATGGGAAGGCAACGCGCTCGAACATCACCTGTTCACGCGCCTCTGGGTCAAACGTGACGGACGCTGGCAGTTGCAATCGAACACGCAATTTCTTGACCCGAATAAGAAGTAACGACCCGGGTACGCATCGCTTCTAGCGTGCGGGCTTGGCAGCAGACGCATTGATGCCTGGGGAAGCCCTTCGGAATGAATGCGTCTTCCGCCGAGTCCCGCACGCTAGAAGCGATGCGTACCCAGGGCTTTTCCAGGAAGGAGTCTCAAGATGAGAAGACTATTTACCGTTTGGTTATTCACTTGTGTGGCCTGTGCCTTCGCTTTCGCACAAAACGCCGATGAACAGGCCGTCCTGAAACTCGAAGAAGACTTCCGCGCCGCCAAGATCAACAACGACGTGGCGGCCTTGCAGCGCGTGCTGGCCGACAACTTTTATGAGGTCAACTGGCGCGGCGAAGGCAGCAACCGCGCGACCATCATTCAGATTTTCACCAACTCGAAAGGCCGCACGATTGAGTTGTCTGATTTGAAAGTCCAAGTCACGGGCGATGCCGCCAACGTGCGCGGTTATCAGCACGAGACGCGGCCCGGCATGGATGCTTACATTCAGTTCATGCATTTTTGCGTGCGGCAGCAAGGCGCGTGGCGGCTGCTCGCCGTGCAGCAAATGCCCGATTACCGCGCGGGCAGCGTGACGCCCAAAGGCTGGCAGGGTGCGAGCAACTACTACTCGATCATCCACACCGACACCACCGTCAAACGCAGCGGCCAGGCGAGCGCGCTACTCAAATCCAATCCGACGCAACCCAATGACAATAACAGCGCGGCGCTCTCGCAACAGGTCAAAGCCGATGCCTATCGTGGCCAGCGTGTGCGCCTGTCGGGTTGGATGAAAGGCGCGGTGCAGCCGGGCGGCGCGGCGCTCGCGTGGATGGGCATTCGGGACGAGAACAGCGAAAGCCTGCGGTTCAGCAACACGCTGGACGACTTTGAGTTTTCCCTGACGCCGGATTGGAAGAGATTCGCCATCGCGCTGGACGTGCCCGCCAACAGCGCCGCCATTCGTTTCGGCGCGGTGCTCAACGGACAAGGCCAAATCTGGACCGATGACTGGCAGTTGGAAATCGTCAGCGACGATACGCCCACGACGCATCGCACGGAATCGGAAGCGATGAAAAAGTTCGGCGAGAATTACCAGCGCAACAATCCGGCCGCCGTCGCGCGCCAGAAACAAATGTTCAAGCTGCAATTGCCCAGCTTGCCCAGCGCGCCGGTCAATCTGGATTTTGAAATGCCAGGCAAACCTTAACCAACCTGGGTACGCAGCGCTGCCAGCGTGCAGACGTGGAACTGGACGGAACAAGGCCGGAGGATTTCCTTTCCAGTTTGCTTCGCTCCCCTGCCAAGCCCGCACGCTGGCAGCGCTGCGTACCCAGATAAACCGCGGCTGACCACCTCCGCCAGTCCGCTTCAACCTCAACTGCAATTAGCCAAGAAAGGAACTCGTTATGTATCAAGCCACTTTCAATTCAATCCGCACGCAAACGGCCACGCTGTTGCTCGGCCTGCTGTCAGTGCTCTGCTGCAACCACGCTGCCCAAGCACAACTCGTACAACCGCCCCGGCTGCCCGCCTCGCTTGAGCGCGGCCAGCATCAACCAAACCTCAACCCACTGCCGCAGCTTGAAAGCGCCACGTCCGCCACCGCGCCCCAGGCCGCGTTGACAACCATCCCCGGCAAACAATGGGCGGCACTGGCCGGGCCGGAAACCGGCTTGATCGCCTCGCTTGCGCGCAAAGGCAGCCGTGTTTTTGCCGGCACGACGGGCGGCGTTTATCTCTCGGATGACGCGGGCGAAAGCTGGCAACGCGCGCTGGGCAGTCCGGCGACGCAGGTTTACGGCTTGCTGGTCAATGGCGACGCGGTGCTGTATGGCACCGACGCCTTTGGCGAAGGGCCGGGCGGCGTGCTGCGTTCGACCGACGACGGCGCGACCTGGCAACTCGTCAACAACGGCTTGCCCGAAAAAGTCGCCGTGCTTTCGCTGGCGGCGCAACGCGACCAGCTTTTCGCCGCGACCGTGACGGGCCGTGTCTTTCGTTCGGCGGACAACGGCGATACCTGGACGGAAGCGAGCACGGGTTTGCCTGAAACGCCGCAGCCGGTCTTGCTGGTGGGCGGGCCGGCGGCGCTGCTGGCACTGACTAACGACGGGCTTTATCGCACGACCGACGGCGGCGCGAGTTGGGCCAACAGCAACGACCGTTTGCCCGCCGCCGTCAAGCTGACGCCCGGCCACATTCCGCAAGCGCAGGGCGACCGCTTCCTGCTGCCGACGACGAATGCGGGCGTCATCGTGTCGGATGACGGCGGCGCGACGTGGCGTTTCTCAAATCAGGGCATGCCTGAAAATGCCAACCTCGGCGATTTGACCGTGGCGGAGGCCGACGTCTATTGCGCCACCAGCGATGGCGCGCTCTATCGCTCCACCGATGGCGGCGCGACATGGACGATGTGCAATCCCACCTTCGGCCTCGGCAAAAACGTGCGCGGCCTCGAACGCAGCGGCGACGCCTTGCTGTTGGCGACCTTCGACGGCGTCTTTCGTTCAATGGACGACGGCGCAAGTTGGGAACGCGCCAACAGCGGCTTGCGCGCGGCCAGCATGGACGGCGGCATGCTAGCGGTCGGCAACCGCCTTTACGTTTCGACGCAAGGCGGCATCTGGGCCTCAGACACCAAAGGCGCAAGCTGGCGGCTGCTCAACGACGGCTTCCGCCAATTCCCCTTGAGCGCGATTTGGGGCGCTGGGCTTGGTTATAAAGACGGCTGCGTCTTCGCCGGATCGTTCGGCGACGGCCTCTATCGCTCGGCCAACGGCGGCAACACCTGGGAATTGCTCAGCAACGGCTTGCCCGAATTCGCCTCGCCCGCCGTCATCAAAACCCTGAACGGCAAATTGTATGTCGGCTATTGGGAAGGCGGCGCGTATGTCTCGACCGACAACGGCGACAGCTTTCAACCCGTCGCGCTGCCCGCCGACGCGCCCTTTCTCACCTTCGCCGAATTGGGCGGCAGCACCTTGCTGGCCGGCAGTTACGGCGGCGGCATGTTCCGTTCGGATGATGACGGCGCAAGCTGGCGCGCGTTCAAGGACGGCATTCGCAACGATTTCATTGACGACATCAATGTCTATCGCGGCACCGTGCTGGCGGCCACCGACGACGGCATTTACCGCCTGAATGCTGACGGCGAAGACGCGGGCTGGACGGAACTGCTTGGTTACGCCGAAACCATCACGGGCGGCGCGAATGCGCTGATCCGCGTGGGCCGGACGCTTTACGCCACGACCTACGGGCGCGGCATCGCCATGTCTAACAACAATGGCGCAAGCTGGTATAGCGCCAACCAGGGCATGACGACCAACCGCAGCTTCTATTTCGCGCGCATTGACAACGACCTGTTTGTCGCCACGGCGGGCGGCGGCGTTTGCGTCTTGCGCAACGTCGAACGCTAGGCCGCAACGGTACCGCCCCGGCACAACACGCTTCCCTCTCAACCAAACCAAGGAGAAATCATGCAACGCCTCATCACGATCACGCTCTTACTTACACTCTGCTTTGGCACAGCTGCATTCGCGCAAACCACGCAATTCACCTATCAGGGCCAACTCAATGACAACGGCGGCCCGGCCAATGGCGCTTATGATCTGCAATTCAAACTCTTCGACACGCTCACAGGCGGCACACAGCAAGGCGCAACGTTCAGCGCCGATGATGTCGCGGTCAGCAATGGCGTCTTCAAAGCCACGCTCGATTTCGGTGTGAATGCTTTTCCCGGCGCGAATCGTTATTTGGAAATCGGCGTGCGGCAAGGGGCGAGCACGGGGGCTTACACCATCCTCGCTCCACGCAGCGCGCTGACTTCCGCGCCCTACGCGATTCGCAGCTTGTCAGCCGCAACAGCGGATACAGCAACGACGGCCAATACAGCTAATACGGCCAACACCGCCAATACGGCCAACACCGCCAATACGGCTAATACGGCGAACACCGCCACGACGGCAAGCAATTTCAGCGGTGCGCTGGCGGGCGATGTGACAGGCACACAAGGCGCGACGCTGATCGCCAACAATGCGATCACGACAGCCAAATTGGCGAACGGAGCCATCACCGCCACCAAGCTCGGCGTGCCGCTCAACTTGACCGGCGCAATCAGCAACGCCCCGGTGTTTTCCGGCAGCAACAGTCTTAGCGCCGGCAGCGGCGTTAAGGGTGAAAGCACGCACGCGACGAGTGGCATTGGTGTTTATGGCAAGAGCGGCGATAGCGGCGGCTTCGGGAATGCGAAAATTGGGGTGGCAGGCGAATCGGACACAGGCATGGGGGTCTATGGTGGCAGCGTGTCTTCGCATGGCGTAGCCGGGGGGACGGAAGAAAGCACCAAAGCAGGTGTTTATGGCGTGAATTATTCGATTTTTGGCGGCATCGGCGTACTGGGCGACGGCAGTCTCAATGAGCAATTTGGGAGTTTGGGCGTCGGAGTAAAAGGGATTGGCACGACAGGCGTGAAAGGGGTGAGCGCGTCCAATACCGGCTATGGCGTTTTCGGCGAAAACACGGCGGGCGGCTGGGCGGGTTATTTCAACGGCAATGTCAACATCACCGGCACGCTCAATGGTAACGGCGCGGCCTTGACGAACCTGGATGCCGCCAATCTCACGACCGGCACACTCGACAATGCGCGTTTGGGCACGGTGCCAATTGCCAAAGGCGGTACTGGCTCTACGACAAAGAATTTCGTAGACCTCAGCACGGCGCAGACTGTTGCGGGCAACAAAACTTTCAGCAATCCCCTGACCGTTCAAACCTCAACCAATAGCTACGGGTTAACGCACACCGACGGGAATGTCACTCTCAGCTCGTATGTAAACTTTGTAGGTGGTTGGTTCGGGACAAAATCCAATCACACGCTCCTTTTCACGGTCAATGACGTGGCTTGGATGGCGCTGACCACGGCGGGCAATTTCGGCGTCGGCACGACGACACCCACCGACAAATTGCAGGTCTTCGGCGACATCCGCATCGGCACGGGCGCAAACGGCTGCGTCAAAGATGCCGATGGCACAGTCATCGCGGGCACTTGCTCTTCTGATCTGCGCTTCAAACAAAACATCACGCCCTTCCCCAACCTGCTGGACAAACTGGTCAAGCTGCAACCCGTCCACTTTTATTGGCGCGCCAGCGAATTTCCGCAACGGCAATTCGGCGCGACGCAAAGTTATGGGCTGATCGCGCAGGAAGTCGAAGCCGTCTTCCCCGATTTGGTCGGCACGGATGAACAGGGTTACAAGACGGTCAATTACAGCAAGCTGCCCTTGCTGTTGTTGCAGGCCGCCAAAGAGCAGCATCAATTCAGCCAACGCCTCAGCGCCGAGAACGCCGCGCTGAAAGAGCACAACGCCTTGCTCGCGGCGCGGCTGGCGGCACTGGAAGAGGCGCTGCAAAAGTTGCTCGAACAAACCGCGCCGGGCAATCCGGCTGCAACCAAACAGACAAGCCAGCAACACTGACGCAAAAGCAACAGCGCGTGACTGACGACCATGCACGATCAGCAGCCGCGCTGTTTAGCAACGGCCACGACAACAATCTCAAAAGTTATTTGAAAAGTTCCGCAGCAGCCCTGAAGGGGCACAATTCAATAGCCGGGGGCCACGCCCCCGGTAGCGCGGCAAGAATTCTCCCGACCCTGAAAGGGTCGAACCAAGCGTCAAATGCGGCCCCGGCAGGGCCGTTACACCTGCCGCCGCCACCGGGGGCGTGGCCCCCGGCTATTGAATCCAGTCCTTTCAGGACAACAGAGCTTTTCAACCAGCTTCATCAAACCCGGAGGGCAAAGTTATGAAACGATCAGCAAGACGCTACCAAATCGCAATGCTCGGCCTGTTGCCAGCGTTGTTGAGCCTCACCATCTTCGCGCATCGCATGGTGACGGCCACGCGCAGCAGCAACTTCGCCAGCATTGAGCGTGCGGCCAACACCGCTGCGCACAGCAAGACAATTCAACCAACACGCAACGCCGCCACCAACGCCAGCACAATGGTGCTTGCACCCGCGCAAAGCGGCGGCGCTTTCACGCTGGTCAAAGCGGCGGTCACCAGCGGCGGCGAGTACTGCGCGAACGGCGCGTTCAGCCTCCAGGGCACGGCAGGCCAATTCAGCGCCGACCTGCTGGCCGGCGGCACCTTTTCAATCAGCGGCGGATTGTTGGGCGGTGGCGGCGGCGCATTGCAATGCCCTGTCATCACCATCACGCCCACAAGCTTGCCCACCGCCACACTCAACGCGGTTTACGATCAAACGTTGACCGCCAGCGGAGGCGTTGCGCCGTATAGCTTCGACATTATCAGCGTGACTTCGCCCCCTGCTGGCTTGCGGTTCAACCCTGCCGGGACACTCAGCGGGTCGCCCGCCGAAGCGGGTCTCTTCCCCTTTACCGTCCGGGCGACCGATGCCAATGGGTGCACAGCGACGCAAAGCTATACGCTGTTGGTGCAACCGGCGTCCATCGTCGTCAACACGACCGCTGACACAGTCGTGGCGGATGGCTTCTGTTCGTTGCGCGAAGCCCTGCAAGCCGCCAACACCAACGTGGCGGTCAATGAATGTGCGGCGGGTAACCCAGGTTTGGACATCATTGCCTTCGACCTCGGCCCAGGCACGCCGCGCATTGATGTGACGGGGACGCTGCTGCCTTTCATTACCGAAACCATCGTGCTTGACGGCGCGGCGGGGCCGGGCGGCGCGACGCGGGTCGAACTCAACGGTGTGCAAGCGGGCGCGAACGCCGACGGGCTTGACCTGCGCGCGACGGATTCCACCTTGCGCAGTCTGGTCATCAATCGTTTCAGCCGCGACGGCATCGTCATTCGCAGCTTCCAAAACAAAGTCGAAAATTGCCTCATCGGCACCGACGCGCTCGCGGCGGCAGATCAGGGCAATCAACGCTATGGCATTTACCTGCTCAGCCCGTCGAACATGATCGGCGGTACGGCGCCCGGCACTCGCAATGTAATTTCCGGGAATGACGGCGGAGGCATCGCCATCGCCAGTGGCGGCAACAGCGTCTGCGGCAACTATATCGGCACGAACATGACCGGCATGACGGCCCTTGGGAATGGCGGCGCGGCCGGAGATTTAAGCTTCGGCATTCTCTTGAGCGGCGGGGTCGTCAATAACGGCACCGGGATTAACAATGTCATCGGCGGGTCAACCAACGCCGCCCGCAATGTGATTGCGGGGAATTTGGGCGCGGGCATTGCAACCTTCGGCACCGCGCAAAATTTGATCCAAGGCAATTTCATCGGACTCAACAGCGCTGGCTCGGGCTTACTCGGGAATGGCGGTGAAGGCCTCAATCTGAGTTCAGCGCAGGAACACATCGGCGGCGACCTGCCCGGCACCGGTAATGTGATTGCGGGAAATGGCCGGGTCGGGATTCGCGTGCAAGATTTCAATGGCAACATTTCCGGCGCTGGCGGATCACACACGATTGAGGGAAATTCAATCTATGGCAACAACGGCAGCGGCATTTTGATTGATGGCAGCGGCCTGAACAAAAACAACCGCGTTAGCCAAAACTCCATCACCAACAATGCTTATTTGGCGATAGACCTCGCGATAGGCAATCTAGGCGCGTTTGCGCAAACCGGTGACGGCGTCACCGTCAATAGCCTATCGGGACTCAACAGCACTTACCCCAACACGCGTTTGCCGTTTCCGGTTTTGGATGCGCCGCTAACGCCGGGCGCCGCGACGGGGTCATACGCCACGCTCGCCTTCGTCAACGCCATCCCGGCTTATCCGGTACGGCTTGAATTTTTTGCGAGCGCCACCTGCGATTGTTCAGGGTATGGCGAAGGCGAGACCTATCTAGGCAATCTCATTTTGCAAGCCGACGGAACTTTTACTTTCAACTACACGCCGATAGCGGGCAAACCGGTGCTCACGGCTACGGCCATAGATGCCAATGGCAACACTTCGGAATTTTCGCAGTGCGTGGGCGGGCCGCCGCAAACGCCGCCCGTCATCACCACGCAACCCGCCAGTCAAACCATAGCGGCGGGCGCATCAGTGACGTTCAGCGTCGCGGCCAGCGGTACAAACCTCTCGTATCAGTGGCGCAAGAACAGCAGCAACCTCGGCGGCGCGACGGCGAGCAATTACACCATCGCCTCAGTCACGGCAGCCGATGCGGGCGCTTACGACGTAGTGGTGAGCGACGCCTGCGGACGCACGGCCACGTCAACCAGCGCCACGCTGACCATCGGCGCTTGTCCCGCGCTCACCGTTGGCCCGGCGGCGCTGCCCAGCGGTGTGGTTGGACAAGCGTATCCGGCCATCAGTTTCACTGCGGCTGGCGGCAGCAATACCACCGTGTTCAGCCTGACGGGCACGTTGCCGAATGGGCTGAGCTTCTCAAACGGCCAACTCAGCGGCACACCCACGCAAGCAGGCAGCTTCAATTTCACGGTGACGGCGACGGAGGGCGCCTGCACAAGCCAGCGCAATTACACGCTCATTGTCGGCGCGCTCAATTTGCAAGCAACAGGCAATGAAGGCTTCGTCGCTTTGAACTGGACGCGCAGCGGCTTCGGCACGCTCAACGGTTTCAAGCTCTATCGCGCGGCGGATCTCAACGGGCCTTACACCTTGCTCAACGGCGCAATCGCGGCCAATGCGACGAGCGTCAACGATAACAGCGTCACGCCGAATACGACGTACTTTTACAAACTGACGTTGGTGGATGCGAACAATGTCGAGTCGGCATTTTCCAACGCAGCAGCAGCCACGCCGGTGGATGTCGTGCCGCCGGTCATCGCGCATACGCCGCTGACGGCGACACAACCGCCGAATCTGGCAATCCCCATCAGCGCGACCGTCACTGACAACACGGGCGTGCAAAGCGTCAAGCTGTTTTTCCGCGCGGCGGGCGCAAGCAATTACACCGAACGCGCGATGACGGCGAGCGGCAATCTGTATGCGGCCACGTTGCTGGCGGGCGAAGTCGTTGCGCCGGGCGTGGACTATTACCTCGAAGCGCGCGACGCGGCCAGCGTGGTGCGCGCGGGACAGCCGGACAATCCCTATCGTTTCGCCGTGGTGGATCGGCCCTTTATTGACGGCCTCGCGCCGGTCATTGGGTCGGCAGCGGGCGGCACGACGGTGACGTTGGCCGGGCGCAATTTCAAACCCGGCGCGGTGGTGCGCTTCGATCAGGCCATCGCCACGGTAACGAGCGTCAGCGCAACGCAAATCATTTGCACCACGCCGCCGCACTTCCCGGCGGTGGTGGATGTGCGCGTCGTCAACGCTGATGGCGCGAGCGATGTGCGGACGGGCGGCTTCACTTATCAGGCCGCGAGCACCCTGTCCTTGCCCACCTTGAGCGGGCCGCGCAATGTGCGCGTGCAAATTCCGCTCAACGCCAACGTCAGCGGCTTGACCGCCGCTGATGTGCGCATCACGTTCAACAGCGCGGTGCTCAGCGCCGTCAGCGCGCAACGGGGCACGCTGGTTCCAAATTGGAGTGTGCAGTCCAACCTGACCACGCCCGGCGAAGTGCGTTTGGCACTGGCTTCGTCCAGCGGGCCGGTGAGCGGCACAGGCACGCTGGCGGTGCTTGAATTCGACATACCCGGCACACCTGGCAGCACGACGCCGCTCACCTTCGCCAGCGCGTTGTTGAATGGCGGCGCGCTCAGTGCCACGACGACCAATGGCGCGTTCAACGTCTTGCCGGAGTATTCCATCGCGGGCACGGTGCGGCATTGGCAGACCAATGCGGGCGTGCCCGCTGTGCAACTGGCCTTGAGCGGCGCGCGCAATTACAGCGCCGCGACCAATGCCGGCGGCGCGTTCAGCGTGAATGATGTGCTGGCGGGCAATTACACGTTGACGCCCAGCAAGACGGATGGCGCGGCGGGCATCTCGGCGTTGGACGCCTCGTTGATCCTGCAACATTCCGCCGGATTGATTACGCTGACCGGCGCGGCGCTCGTGGCGGCGGATGCGGATCGCAGCGGCGCGGTGAATTCACAAGACGCTTTTTACGCGCTGCAATACGCGGTGGGTTTAATCGGCCTGCCCTTCCCTGGCGCCGACCGCGTGTGGGATTTCACTCCGCCCACGCGCCCATACGCCAATCTCAACAGCAATCAGATCAATCAGGATTTCAGCGCCATCCTGCTGGGCGATGTGAACGGCAGCTTCACCGGCGGCAACCAGCCAAGCACGCTGGCGACGCTGGCGCTGCCCACCGTCACTGTGCCCAACGGCGCGGATCTCCTGTTGCCGCTCGCGCTGACGCTGCCCTCCGGTGCGTTGTACGGCGCGGAAATGCGCCTCGCTTATGACCCGGCGGTGCTCACCTTGCTCGCGGTCGAGAGCGGCGCGCTGACCAACAACTGGCTGCGCGCGGTCAATCTCAACACGCCGGGCTTGCTGCGGGTGGCGCTGGCTGGCAGCCAAGGTGTAACGGCGAACGGCGAATTGTTGCGCTTGCGGTTGCGCGCGCACGGCGCGGTAGGTAGCAATTCGACCGTCACGATCACCCAGGCCAGCCTCAACGAAGGCGGCATCGGCACGACGCTCGTGCCGGGTCGCGTGACCTTGCGCAAGCGCGCCGTCAAAGCCGATTTCGACGTGGATGGCCAGACCGATTTGGCCGTCTGGCGCGGCTCGACGGGCGAATGGCTGATTCAACGCAGCAGCAACCAAACACTGCAAAGCGTCGCCTGGGGCACGAGCAACGATCCTTACAACGACGTGGTCGCGCCGGGCGATTACGACGGCGATGGCAAAGCCGATGTGGCCGTCTGGCGGCCCAGCGACGGCGGCTGGTATATCCGCCATTCGTCGAATGGGGCAATCGTCACACAGTTCTGGGGCACGCGCGGCGACGTGCCGGTGGCAGATGATTACGACGGCGATGGCAAAACCGACCTCGCCGTTTGGCGGCCCAGCAACGGCACATGGTATGTGCTGCGCAGCTCGGATGGCAGCTATGCGGTCGAGCAATGGGGCGCGGCGGGCGATACACCGGTCGTCGGCGATTACGACGGCGATGGCAAAGCCGATCTGGCCGTCTGGCGCGGGCGCGAAGGCAACTGGTATCTCAAACTCAGCAGCGGCGGCATTCAGGTCACGGCCTGGGGCGCTGGTTACGCGCCGTACAACGATGTGCCGGTGCCCGCCGATTATGACGGCGACGGCAAGACCGACCTGGCCATCTGGCGCGGCGCTGACAGCCTCTGGTACATCCGCCAAAGCTCAGACGGCCAAGCTAAACTGCGGCAATGGGGCGCGAATTACGCCCCCTACAACGACGTGCCGGCGCCGGGTGATTACGACGGCGATGGTAAGGCGGACATTGCTGTCTGGCGGCCTACAACCGGCACCTGGTATGTCTGGCGCAGCAGCGACGGCACATACCTCATTCAGCAACACGGCCAGCCGGGCGATACGCCCATCCCGGCCAGCCGCAATAACCAATAGGAGCCAAGCATGAACACTGACACTTTTATGCATCACGCGGCTGTTCCGGGATAGGCCGATGGAAGGGGTGTGGCGTGCGTTGACGGATTGGCAAAAACAGCCGCTACAGTAGGCCGCGCTAACTGAAACCGCGTTGCCGCAAGCCGTGGTCGTGTGCTGACACGCAACGCACGCCTTGGCAAGCAGCGCCGTTCAATCCGCGTGCGTTGGATTCGTCAACACGAGGTGAATTTCAAATTGGCCAATTTGAAATTCACCTCGCTTCATTTCAACGCCAGCGCATTGGGCGGTGAAGCGACGCCACCGCGTTTATTGAGCGGGGCGGAGGTAAAGAAAACTTCGTAACGCCCATCCGCCACGCACGCCGCGGCCAGCGCATCCAAGGTAAACATCTCGCCGATGGGCATGCCCCACAGGCCGATGATCGTGCTGTGCAGCATCTCACCGGGTTTGCCGTCGGCATGGGGCAGTGGCGGATAAGCTTCAAACGCCGGCTGATCACCGGCAATGGCGGCGAAATGATTGTCCCAAAGAAAGCGCAACGAGTCTTCACTTTGCTCGATGCCGCACGCGCTGAACGCGCCGGGTTGCGCCAGTGCCGTGCGTTCTTCGAGGTTCAGCGCGTTATACCATTCGATCCAGCCCGTGCGCAGCAGCAGGATGTCGCCGATCTCAAAGCGCAGGCCCTGCCAATCCGCCGCCGCTTGGATTTGCGCCGCCGTGATTGGCGCACGTTCGCCCGGTTTGAATTCGATACTGTGCGCGGCGGCATAATGCGCGTAATCCACCAGCACGCCGCGCCCCGCAATGCCGCGCCGCGCCCAGTGTTCGATGCCGTTGCGCGTGCCCGTTGCGCCGGTGATTTGTTCGGCAGTGACGCCGTTATAAAAGCCGTATTCGCGATGGCCGAAATGCGTCAGCCCATCCCATTGCGACGACGATTGCGTGTTGAAGTTGTCGTAGACATCGTCAAACACATTGTGCCGCCGCTTGTTGATCGTATGCCGCAACGCCGCGCGCGCGAACAGCGGCGGATCGGGCAATTCCAACGCCCAGTTCAGCGCGAAGACTTCACCGCGTTGCACCAGCCGTGCGGCAGCGGCAACGCGTTCCGGCGTCAACAGATTCAGCGTTCCGATTTGATCATCGTCGCCAAAGACGCCCCAAGCCGAATGCGGCGGCGCGTCCGATTTAATCGGCAATTCGTCAAAAGTCGGTAAGTGTTCGGGTAAGCTCATAGAATCAGGTGCTCCGTTGTTGAAAGTTCAGCCGCGCATTTTCTTAATGCCAAGGGACTGCAAACGTGACGCCAGCGTCGTGGGTTTAACGCCCAGCAATTCCGCCGCGCCACCCGCGCCATAAATCTTCCCGTTCGCCGCTGCGAGCGCGGCCAGCAGGTTAGCGCGTTCCTGCGCTTCCCATTCCGCTTGGGTGAGAAAGGCGGGGGCGGGTTCAATGTGTTTGGCTACCGGCGCGGCAACAGCCGCTTCATCCGGCGGCAAAATCAGGTTCAGGTTGAGCGGTTGTGCCCCGCAACTGGAAAGAATCATGGCGCGTTCGATGACGTTTTGCAGTTCGCGCACGTTGCCGGGCCAGGCGTAATTTTGCAGCCGTTGCATTTGTTCACCCGTAACCTGCAACTGGCCGCAACGCGCTTGCTTGCTCGCTGCCAGAATGAAGTGATGCACGAGCAGGGGAATGTCGGCGCGGCGTTCGCGCAATGGTGGCAATTCAATCGGGAAGACGCTCAGGCGGAAAAACAAATCCTGACGGAACGTTCCGGCTTCGATCTCGCGGCGCAAATCGCGATTGGTCGCCGCGACGATGCGCACGTTGGTGCGGCGCGTTTTCTCTTCGCCGACGCGCTCGAAAGTGCCTTCCTGCAAGACGCGCAAGAGCTTGCTTTGCAAATCCAGCGGGATTTCGCCGACTTCATCGAGAAAGAGCGTGCCGCCGTCCGCGAGTTGAAACCGGCCCACGCGATCACGAATCGCGCCGGTGAAGGCGCCGCGCACGTGGCCGAAAAACTCACTCTCGAACAAATCGTGCGGGATCGAAGCGCAGTTCACTTTGACCAGCGGCCCCGCCGCACGCGGGCTGCGTTCGTGAATGGCGCGGGCGATCAATTCTTTGCCAGTGCCAGATTCGCCCAGCACCAAAACATTCGCTTCGCTTTGCGCGACGAGCGTGATCTGGTCGAGCACTTTATGCAGCGCCGGACTCTCACCGACAATGTCACCGAACAAGCGTTCCTGCTTGGCCTCTTCGCGCAGGTAATCGTTTTCGAGTTTCAGTTGTTCGCGCAGCCGTTCAATCTCAGCAAAGGCGCGACTGTTGGACAACGCGACCGCCGCGTGATCGGCGAACATGCGCAACCAGGTGAACTCTTGGGGCTGCAATGTCTGGCGGCTGAACACTGCCAGCACACCCAAAATTTCTCCGCGAAAGATCAGCGGCTGCCCGGCGAACGACCGAAGGCCTTCGCTCTCGGCCCATTTCGGACGCGCAATCCACGCGCTTTCCTGCCGTATGTCCGCCAGCAACAACGGCTCGCCTGTTGCACCAATCTTGCCGATCTTGCGCACGCCCAGCGGAAAGCGCCGAAAGTCGCCCTCCAAGCGCGCCCAATCTTCGACGCCTGCTTTCGTGGGTTTGCCCGCGCTCGCCATCAGGTGCAGACATTCCGTTTGATTTGGGCACTCCAATTTCATCGGGCATCCCGCGCAAATATCGCCCGGAGCCTTCAGCCACAGCCGCGCCAGGGCGACGCCGGGTTGTGCAACCAGCCCCTCGACGATTTGTTGCAACACGGTTTCGACCGAACGCTCCTGCGCAAGCGCCAGCGACACAGTTTGTAGCGATTCGAGTTCCATTGCGCCGCCACTTTACACGAACTCTCGTGATTGGGAACGCAGGCTTTCGTGGTTTAACGAGATTTCGGGGCGAGGCCGAAATGGCTGAAAACGACCCAACCTGTTTGCATTGAGCCAGATGACTTGCAGTTCAGGCTGCGGCACAACGAATGCACTTAGTGAGTTCGCAAGGCAAGACGAAACGCCAGATGGGCTGGCGAATCAGTTGCCATCAACACACGAATCAAACAGGAGAAGAAACCATCATGCCTAGACTGAACGCGATTGATCCCAAAGAAGCGACCGGCCAAGCCAAAGAATTGCTGGACGGCGTCAAAGCCAAAATCGGAATGGTGCCGAACTTAATGCGCACCTTTGCCAATTCACCGGCGGCGCTCGCGGGCTATTTGAATTTTAGCGGCGCGCTCAGCGGCGGCTTGCTCGAGGGCAAGTTGCGCGAGCAGATCGCGTTGGCTGTGGCTGATGCCAATAGTTGCGAATACTGCCTGGCGGCGCATACCGCCATTGGCAAAATGGTTGGCCTGAACGAAAACGAACTCGTCGCCAGCCGCAAAGCCAGTTCGACCGATGCAAAGACGAACGCGGCGCTGATGTTCGCGCACCAGCTTGTGGTCAAACGCGGTGAAGTGGACGACAGCGATGTGCGCACGGTGCGCGCCGCCGGGTTCGGCGACGGCGAAATCACTGAGATCGTCGCCAACGTCGCGCTGAACATCTTCACCAACTATTTCAACCACGTCGCGCAAACCGTCGTGGATTTTCCGAAGGTCGCACTGGCCGCCAGGAACGCGAGCTATAGACCTTAAGAAAATGCAACCACGAAGAAACGAAGTACACGAAGCGGGAAGCAGGTCTTTCATTGGATTTTCTCTGCTTCCTTCGTGCTCTTCGTCTCTTCGTGGCTAGTTTCTTTTCTTGAACGCTATAGTTTGGAAACGGAGTGAAAGTCACCGGTACGGTACCGCGCGTGTAAGCGAGCGGCGCGTCAGTTCAAGCCAAGTGGCACAACGATGCAGCCTCCGCTTGCTCACGCGCGCGGTACCGCCCCAGTTGCAACGATGCAGCCTCCGCTTGCTCACGCGCGCGGTACTGCCCCAGTTGCAAGGAGCGAAATCAATGGCCCGGAATTTTGCCGAGATTGCTTTCACTGAAAGCGTCAAAGCGCAGCAGGAAAAATACGGTTCGCGGCACTCGTATGCGCGGCTGGAAGCGCAAGCACGCGGCACTGAAATCGGCGCGCACGAAGCCGAGTTCATCGCTGAGCGCGACGGCTTTTATCTTTCGACCGTAGGCGAAAGCGGCTTCCCCTATGTCCAGTTTCGCGGCGGGCCGCAAGGTTTCTTGAAAGTGCTGGACGCGCGGACGCTGGCTTACGCCGACTTTCGCGGCAACCGGCAATACATCAGCGCCGGCAACCTGACGCGCAACGACAAAGCCGCGCTGATCCTGATGGATTACGCCAATCGTCAGCGGCTGAAAATTTATGCCCGCATCGAAGTCGTCGAAGCCAAAGACGCGCCTACCTTGATCACGCAACTGCAAGACCCGAGTTACGAGGCGCAGGTCGAACGCGCCATGCTTTTGCACGTCGAAGCCTTTGACTGGAACTGTCCGCAACACATCACGCCGCGTTACACCAGCGAAGAGATCCGCGCACTGAACGCGCCGCTTTACGAACACGTCGCCCAACTCGAAGCCGAAATCGCCCGGCTCAAAACCAAGTAAGGAGCAGTTATGCCCGCACCCATCATCAAACCGCCCTTCACCCTCGAAAGCGCCCGCGCTAAAGTGCAAGCCGCCGAAGACGCCTGGAATTCGCGCGACCCTGAACGCGTCGCGCTGGCTTACACACCCGATTCCGAATGGCGCAATCGCACGGAGTTTTTCAGCGGACGCGCGGCCATCCGGGAATTCCTGCGCCGCAAATGGGCCAAGGAACTGGATTATCGCTTGATGAAAGAGTTGTGGGCCTATACGGACAACCGCATCTCGGTGCGCTTTGAATATGAATGGCACGATGCGGCAGGCCAATGGTTCCGCACGCATGGCAACGAGCATTGGGAATTTGATGACGAAGGCTTGCTATGCCGCCGGGATATGAGCGCCAATGACTATCCGATTGAAGAGTTACAAAGGCGTTATCGCGCCTGACGTAACGCCATTCCAATCGTTGTCATTGATGCGGCTTCATACTCCGCCTTTGATAAAAGGCCGCCGCTTTCGCCCGATTCCCGCAGATCGCCATGCTGCACCACCGCCGACAGTGATTCTTCGTCACATCATAGAAGTAGATCAGGCACTCAGGGGTTTCGCACTTTCTGAGGTAAGCAGGGTTGCCGTAGCAGAGCAGGTCGGCGGCGGCTTCGGCAATCGGCGCAAGCAACCGTCCGGGTTCGCTGAAGCCGGCGTGGAAGTGTTTCTCGAAGCCGTTCTCGGTTCGCACGACTTCAACGTAGCCGTTCTCTTCTTTCAAGATCAGGTTGACCGTCTCGAGCGCCGCGGGTTTGATGGTCGCGCCCTGCGCCGTGTCAATGATTACCTCGCGCAGTACCTCCCGGAACTTCAGCGCGCGTTTGAAAACCTGCGCCGCCTTCGGTCTGTCACTCCACTCTAGGAGCAATTCTTTGGCTTGCGATAAGTCCAGCAACTCAGTCCTCACCGCCCAGGCGATCAAATCCTCGAACGATTCCAGCAACTCCTTCGGCGCACCATTTTCGCGGATCCGGGTGTTGACAAAATCAATGCTCAGATTGTTCCCGACTAGATAGAACTTCGACGTATCAAGCTGTTGCGCCATTTTCAGACCTCCTGCTCAAATCCATTCAAATTCCTCGACATATTCAATGTCCCCACGCCTCCCTAGTATTTCCCCCGCCCTGAGAAAGGAAAAATCGAGGAGCACGGAATAATACTTAACCGGTAAAGCATTGTATAGATGGTTAGACGATTTCGGGCTTGTGAGACAAGCCAAAGAGAGGTTGACAGACAAAACGAGGAGAGGTTTCAGGATGAAAAGATTTACGGGAAAGGTAGCGGTCATTACGGGTGGCAACAGCGGCATCGGGCTGGCGACCGCCAAAGCGTTTGCCGCCGAGGGCGCGAAGGTCGTCATTTCGGGGCGCGATGAGCAAACGCTTGCTGCCGCGAAACAAGAGATCGGCGGTGATGTTTTGACCGTGCGGGCCGATGTCACGAAGCTGGGTGATCTGGACAGGCTCTTCAGCGAAACACGAGGCCGATTCGGCGGGATTGACGCGCTCTTCGTCAATGCCGGCGTCGCTAAATTCGCGCCGCTCGCCGAAACGACGGAAGGGCTTTTTGATGAAACAATCGCCACCAATCTCAAAGGCGCATTTTTCACGGTGCAAAAAGCCTTGCCGCTGTTGAACGACAACGCTTCCATCATCGTCAACACAACGACCGCACACACGCTGGGACTGCCCTCGACGAGCGTTTACGCGGCGAGCAAAGCCGCGTTGCGCTCGCTGGCGCGGACGCTTTCCGCCGAGCTTGTCGGGCATGGTATCCGCGTCAACGCAGTCGCGCCGGGGCCGATTGAAACACCGATCTACGGGCGTTTGGGGCTGCCTGCTGACGCGGTGCAAGAGATGGCGGCGGGCATTCTGGGCCGCGTTCCGATGCGCCGTTTTGGCAGCGTGGAAGACGTCGCCAACGCCGTGTTGTTTCTCGCCTCGCCTGAATCGAATTATGTGCTTGGTGTGGAGATCGCGGTGGACGGCGGGATGAGTCAACTTTGATCCGGATCATTTGAAACATCGTCCTTTCAGAAGCGAACGGGTGTCTGAAAGGGCGACCAAAAACAATCAAGGAGAAGAGAGATGAACAAACAGTTTTCGCAAGCGTGGTTGGTCGCGCTACTTTCACTGGCGCTGGGGGTCTTTGCCGTTGAAGCGCAAGCCCGGAAGACGGCCGACGACAGCGCCAAACCCGATCAACGCCTGACACAAACAACCTACAACACGGTCAAGATTGACGGCCTCGACATCTTCTATCGCGAAGCGGGCGATCCGTCGAAGCCAACGATCCTGCTGCTGCACGGCTTTCCCACGTCGTCGCACATGTTTCGCAATTTGATCCCGGCGTTGGCGGACAGATTCCATCTGGTCGCGCCGGATTATCCGGGCTTCGGGCAGAGTTCAGCGCCGGCGGCCAATGAGTTTAATTACACGTTCGACAACCTGGCAAACATCATTGACAAGTTCACGAACACCATCGGGCTGAAGAAGTACAGCCTCTATGTGCAGGATTACGGCGCGCCGGTCGGGTTTCGTCTGGCGTTGAAAAATCCAGGAAGAGTGCAGACTTTGATCGTGCAAAACGGCAATGCTTACGAAGAAGGATTGTCAGAGGCCGCCGCGCCGCTCAAAACCTTCGGCGAGACGCGCGACCCGAAAATCGCCGAAGTGCTGCGCGGTTTCTTGAAGCAGGAAACGACCAAGTTTCAATACACGCAGGGCGCGCGCCGTCAGAATCGCATCAGCCCTGACACCTGGACGCATGACCAGGCGCTGCTCGACCGTCCGGGCAACGCGGAGATTCAACTCGCGCTCTTCGCCGATTACTCGTCGAACATCGAATCTTACCCGGCCTGGCACGAATATTTGCGCAAGCATCAACCACCAACGCTGATAGTTTGGGGCAGGAACGATCCGTTTTTCACCGTGAAAAACATTGACGGCTTCCGGCGTGACTTGAAGAACGTCGAAGTTCACCTGCTCGATGGCGGCCACTTCGCTCTCGAAGAATACACAGGCGACATCGCCGAAAAGATCTGCAACTTCTTCGCCGCGCATAAAATCAAGTAGCTGAACCGGCTCAAACACAAACCGTAATGAAAGAATCGAAAATCAAAAGGAGAAGAAAAGTGAAAGCAGTTCAATTACAAAGCTTTGAAGGCGTTAAAGGTTTAAAGCTCGTGAACATCAGCAGGCCTCAACCGGGTTCGGGAGAGGTCTTGATTCAGGTGAAAGCTGCCGGGATCAATTACGCTGAAGCCGAGCAAATTCACGGAAGGTATCCCACTTTCGGAAAGGAGCTCCCTTTTGTCATGGGGTTCGAGGCGGCAGGCGTGGTGGTGGAGGTGGGATCAGGCGTCACTCAAGTCAGTGTGGGAGATTCTGTGACGGCACTCGTTTCGAGCGGAGGCTATGCGGAGTATGCCATCGCTCAGTCTCAGGTTGTGATTCCACTTCCAAAAGGGATCAACTTTGCCGAAGCAACCACAATCCCGATTCAAGGAATGACGGCATACACACTGCTGAAATACTTGGTGATGCCGGTCGCCCATCACAGTCTGCTCATTCAAGCCGCAGCCGGTGGCGTGGGGCTTTACTTAGTCCAAATCGGCAGACTCTTTGGGATTAAAAACATCATCGCCTTAGCCAGTTCCGATGAAAAACTCGAACTGGTAAAAACGCTGGGCGCGGAGGTTGTCATTAACTATTCCAAGTCCGGCTGGGTGGAGAAAGTGAGGCAAGCCACTAATGGGAAAGGTGTAGATGTCGTACTGCAAATGTCGTCGGACCGGATTGGGGAAGAGAGCTTCAAGCTGGCCGCTCCGGGCGGAAGAATTGTTCTCTTCGGTTCAAAGAACTACCACGCCACGCTCAGCACCGAGCAGGTTCGACAACTCATCTGGCAAAACCAAACGCTGGCGGGCTTTGCCTATCCCGCGCTTCCGCCAGCGCAAGTGGCCGAAAGTCTCCCGGAATTTTTAAGACTAATCGAGGAAAAGAAACTAAAGCTCTTCGCCAATCAATCTTTCCCTTTGGCTCAGGCGCCACAAGCGTTTGAAGCATTGCTCAGCCGCAAGACAATGGGGAAAGTAGCCCTCACTCCGTAGAGCGATACGGCGCACTCGCGAAGATTGCTGTAGCGGCTCGGCTTTGACAAAAGCCGAGCCGCACGACTTTCCTGGTCAAAGATAAAAACTTACCTTCGCATCCAAATTGACGAAGCCATAGACATTTCAGAACAAATCGCACAACTGCAAGTCACAAGCTGCGAGGCTCGGGGCGTGTTGGTGAAGGTCTTGCCCGAACACCAGGAATTTAACACAGTGGGGTTGAGGCGCCGCCGTGATCTGAAAACGAATGACTATTCGCTTGAAAAGGCGTAATGGTAGGATGATTTGGCTTAAAGGACAGGGGTTGAAAAGATGCCAGCGAAGTCATTAAAACCATTGCTCACTGAAATCCGCGCCTGTCAGGTGTGCGCCGAACATCTGCCGCACGGCCCGCGCCCGGTATTGCGCGCGGGCAAAAATGCGCGGCTGCTGATCGTCGGCCAGGCGCCGGGCCGCCGCGTGCACGAGAGCGGCGTGCCCTGGCAGGATCAATCGGGCGACACGTTGCGCGCCTGGCTGCAACTGACACCGGAGCAGTTTTACGACGAACGGTTGGTCGCCATCGTGCCGTCGGGGTTCTGTTATCCCGGCCAAGGCGCGCGCGGCGATTTGCCGCCCCGGCCCGAATGCGCGCCGCTCTGGCATCCGCGCCTGTTGGCGGCCATGAAGCAGATCAAATTGACGCTGCTGATTGGCAGTTACGCGCAAGCGTATTATCTGCGCGAACAAGCCAAACCGACGCTGACGGAAACGGTGGCGAGTTTTGCCGAATACTTGCCGCGTTACTTTCCGTTGCCGCACCCCAGCCCGCGCAATCGCCCGTGGCTGAGCCGCAATCCGTGGTTTGCCAGTGAACTCTTACCTGTCTTGCGTGAACGCCTGAGCACTGTTCTTGCTGAGTAAACCTGGCCACACGATTTTCGGTGGCGTGGTGACGGCGGCGAGCGAATTACTTAAGCGCGATGCGCACGGTATTCGCCGTCTTGCCCTCCGCCGTGACCACGGCATCCACTTCGCCGCGCCCGGCCAACGCGCGCGGCAACCGCGCATTGAGCTGATCGAGCCCGGCCAACGTCGGCTGACGTCCGGCGTAAAGCAGCGGAACGGATATGCCACCGATGTTGACGCTGACAACCGGCTCACTGAAGCGTCCGCGCCAGCCCGTGCCGAACAACACCAGAATCACCTGCTCGCCTTCTGCGTCAAGGTCAATCGGCGCAGGCACGAAGCGGTTGGTCGCCGGATCAAGCCGCGCTAGCGGTTCATAAACCGATGATCCATCAGCCCGCACGCGCAAGATGACTGCCGCCGGGACGCCGCGCCCGTTGGCGTTGGCGGTGAAGATGCCAGGGGCGAAGGTGGCGAGTTGCATCAAGCCGCTGGCGATGGTTGCGCCGTTACTGGTCACACTGACAGTTGCATTGCTTGGGCTGACGGATGCGAAGGATTCTTCCGGTACCTGAAAATTGAGCTGACCGTTGCCCGCATAAAAGACGGGCGCTTCAAGCTCATGCCCAGTGGCGTCCCTAACCATCACCTTCAATTTTTCCACCCCTGCGCCAGCGGCATCCAAAAAGCCAACCGCCAATGAGGCAGGCGCCAGCACAGGGCCAAGGAAGCTGGCGGCCGAGAGCGTCGTGAGCGCCGTCGCGCGCGCCGGGATCGTCAGTCAATGACCGTGGTGAACACCGGCGCGGTGCCTGCTGGATTGAGCTTGCTCACTATGATGTCGGGAGACGCAGCCCCAAAAGGGAAAGACTGATCAACTACCCCGGCGATGGTGTAAGCACTCCCCTGCGCATCCACGGCAATGCTCCGCCCTTCTGGCATGCGCGCCGCAAACACCAAGACCGGATCAATCACCAACGGCTGACTGCGATCATATCCACCAACCGAAAAGCCCACTTCCCGCGCGCCCCGCAACTCATAACCGCCTGCGACCGCACGCCGCGTGCCGGCAATCTCTTGATAAACGCGAGGCCGCGCTTGCCGCACTGGCCCGTCCGGCGTTTGCAAGACCAGTTCGCCCGTGTCGTTGAGTTGCACATCCTGCGCGTCAGCGAATTGCAAGCGGATGGCGCGCGGGTCAGCGTGCGGCGCAACGATGAAATCGTATTCAAGCTGTTGTTGATTGCCGTAAAAGACCCAATCCACACCGGGGTAAACTGCTTCGTAACGCACCTTCGCAAAAGTCGGCACCTGGGTTTGCCACTTCTGCGGGTCGCGTCCGCGCAGGTAATTGACGCGGCCCGGCAGCGGTGCGACACCGCGCAGGCGCGGGTGCGGAGTGGCTCCGGCCAACTTCAGCCGCAGGTTAGCTGAGGGCAGGGCCAACGCGGCCTCTGTCGCGCCCAGCGCGAGCGTGCCATTCCCACTGCGCGCCAGGAATTTAACCGATGCTTCGGCTTGGCCCTGATTGGCTTCAAAGCTGAGCGGCAAACGACCATAGTTGGCGTTGACGAGTTGCGGCGTTCCGGCAACCGGCTGCGGCGCGGGCGCGGTGCGGCGTTGGTTGACGGCAAACCACCCGGCCAGCAGGAACAAGCAGCACGCCAAGCTGAAAAACAAACTCAAGTGGACAGAAAAACGGCGCATAAAACCTCCGTGAATAACCGACGTGGATAATCGGCACGGCGCGGCTGATTGGTAGCGAGCGCAACCGCAACGACCGGAACTGGGATTTTCAAGCAAGCCACAAGGGAAATGTGAAGGTGTGCAGCGGATCGGCAAGGGGGCAGCGCGTAACAATTCGTCGCGTAATTGAAAAGTCAGGGACGCGCGCAGCTTGGCTTAGCGTTTGAAAAGGTCGCCCACGCGACAGTGGAATCCGGGCAGCAGCGTTTCACTCGTCAGGTCTTGTTCCGCCGTCACGATGCGCAATTGGGTCGGCGCATCATAAACGGTGACATCTTCCGCCTCCTGCGACACCAGCCAGACCTGCTGGACGCCAGCAGCGAAATACTCGCGCACCTTGCCAATCACCTTTTCATAAATGTCGTTGGGCGAGATAACTTCAACCGCCAAGTCGGGGGCGATTTCCCATTTGCTGGCCGGTGCGCCCTCGGCTGGGATGCGCGCGGCGGAAACAAAGCTGACATCGGGCATCCGCTCATTCGCGCCAATCATGAATGTTGTATTGGCGTTGTAGAGCTTGCCGAGGGGGGTTTGTTTGAGATAAATGCCCAACTCGACTGTAAGTTGCGCGCCAATTTCGCCATGTTTTGCCCCTGCCATTTTGACCTCCTTTTGGCCGTTTACGATTTCGTAATCAAGGTCATCTTCAAACGCCAGTTGCGTTGTCGCAGTCATTTGCAGTACCTCCGGTTTGGCTTAAATTGAAACGTGCGCATTCTAGCCCGCGTGACAGCACCCGACAATGACAAAGGCCGAGAGGAACTCATTCCCTCGCGGCCTTTGTCGTTTATGAATCAGGGACTAACCCTTATTGTTCTTCGCCATTCTGGCCGCCTGCCGCTGGCCCGCCCCGGCGCGGTGCGGCGCGGCCCACGTGCAGATGCTGATAATTCAGCGCTGCATTGAACAGCAGCGCGAAACTGCCGTGCGTTTCGTGCCGCCACATCGGGTTGTTGGCGAACATCACGACGTGGCCCTTGCCCACGGGCACATCCAGCACGACGGGTTTGCCCGCCAATTCAGAACCGCCCGCAAGCATGCCGCTCACCAGCAAATCCTTCTCATCGGCAAAGCGCAACACGACGCGCGGGCGCATTTCGGGCGGCGGTTGGTTTGCGGCGGCATCACGGAAATCCGCTGAAGCGCCGTCTTCGCCAGGCTGCGGGGCTGGCATCGTCAATGGCTTGCGGCCCTGAATGACATCGGGGTCATTCAAACCGCCGCGGCCGCTCGCACGCCCTTGTTGCCCGCCGCCAAAACCGCCACCACCGGGGCCAGCGCCGCCACCAGCGCCGCGTCCACCGCCACCCCCACCGCCAAAGCCGCCACCACCGCCCGCCGCAACTTGCAAGAGCGGCGCTTGGTTGAAGTAGACCGACAGCCGCTCATCATAGCCATACGCAATCGGACTCTTACGGTCGGCAAAGCTCGCGTTCATGATCGAGCCGCGCGCGTTCAACGTGCGCGCATCTTGAATCGAGACGCCTTCCGTGATGCCGAAATCAATCGGGATGGCGGCGTTGCCGCCGACGGTGACAAACAAGCCGCCGCCCTCGATGAACTTTTGCAAGTTCGCCACGCCAACGATGCCCATGCCGCCGCGCATGTCTGCCGTCGTGTCGGGCGATTGGCCCATATTCGGCGTCACGTCGGATTTCTGCCACGGGATGGGCGCTTCGCTGTCGCTGCGTTTGGGAATGCCGCGCACCAGCGATTGCGCGGTGCCGCCGACCGGCCCCCAAATAATCACATCCCACTTGTCGCGCAGGTTTGGCGTCTGGCCGAGCATTTGATCGGAGATGTAATCGTAGGGAATGCCCAGCCGGTCGAATTCGACGCGATACCAGCCTTCGTTCTGCGTGTTCGTCCAGGTGTGCACCAGCGCGATGCGCGGCACGGCCAGCGCGTGTTGCGCGACTTCGGGCAGCTTGTCCACGGCGTTGGCGGTCAAGCCGAGTGCCGTGACTTCCTGCTTCAAACGCGCATCGAGGTCTGCCCCTTCGGCTTTGATGATGAAGGAACCGGCGTTGAACGCGCGTTCGCCGATCTTGAAGGTGTCTTCGGCGGCATTCATCTTCACGTCTTTCAAACGGAAGCGCAGTTGCGTGAGCGCGCTTTCCGCCGTGTGATTGATGACGTAGCCGGCCTTGCCCGCGCCGACCACATTGCCGGTGACTTTCGCCATGCCGTTGATGAGCGTCATCGGCGCGTCGAGCACCTTTTCGTCTTTGACGCGCACAGTCTTGACGTTGCGCAACGGCCCCAGCGTCCAACCCGTGTCGTCATAGGGGCGCGGGTCATTGACGTTGTAATACTGCGTGTCGAGCAGCATGTCGGCCATGCGCGAATAGGGCTGATCCATGCGCACGACGTAACTGCCCGCCGGGAACTTACCATCTTTGGTTTCGATTGCTTGGTCGGCCTTGTGCACTTCGCAACCTTGCATCTTGAGCAGGTTGACGAGGTCGGCGGCTTCGGTCGGGCGCGTGTCGTCGCCGGGCAGCACCCACGCCGCCGGGCCTTCGGTGCGCGCCTTGGCGACGGAGCGTTTGCTCTTCAGGTAAAAGTTGTTGAGGAATTTTTCTTTGTTGTTCGAGACGTGATTCATCGCAAACAGAATCGCGCTTTGCTGCAAGTTGATGTTGTTGCGGATGGACCAATTCACACGCGGCAGCGGCGGATTCGGGCGAAACCATTCGCGCGTGGATTGCCCGGTCGTGGTGATCACCCGCGTGTCCGCGCCGTTGCTGCCTTGCGTCTCGTAAAAGCGGCCAATCGAGTTGTGGCCGTTGGCGAC
Source organism: Acidobacteriota bacterium (assembly GCA_016196035.1). Classification (NCBI taxonomy): domain Bacteria; kingdom Pseudomonadati; phylum Acidobacteriota; species Acidobacteriota bacterium. Next base: position 86,335 of record JACPYM010000006.1, read on the forward strand.
ATAGAACATGTAGTTCGGCGCCCAGCCGTCATAAAAGCCGTGCGTCCAGACGCCGGGCACGCCGCGCTTGGTCATCTCTTCGATCTCGTGATAGGCCAGCGCCTGCCATTCATCAATCACCAGCGGATCGAGCCAGGCGTTGTAAGGGCCGGTGCCGGTCGAGGTGTAAAGAAACGATTGCGATTCGTGCAGGTCGTGCAGGATCGTCGGATGGTATTCGAGGAAGCTCGCCATCTGATTGCGCGTCAAGGCCAGCGCCATGCCCAGCGAATCGCGATTGTTGTCGTGCGCGACGTATTTGCCCCAGTACAACAGGCTCGGCGCGCGTTTGCCTTCGTTGGCCTTGCGCCAGTTGTACAGGTCAACCTGCATATCGCGCCCGTCTACTTCGAGCGTCGGCGTAATTAGCACGATGACGTTTTTGCGAATCTGCTGGATGAAGGGCGATTCTTCAACGGCCAAACGATAAGCCATTTCCATCAGCATTTCGGGGCTGCCGGTTTCGGGCGAATGGATCGAACCCGACGCCCAATAAATCACTTTGCCTTCGCCGATCAGAGCCTTGGCCGCTTCGTCATTGATGCGGCGCGGGTCGGCGAGTTTGGCGGTGATGTCTTTGTACTTCGCCAGATTGGCGAGGCTCTCTTCGTCGCCGACCGCGATCAGCAATTGCTCGCGGCCCAGTTCGCTCTTTTCGGGCGCGCTGAAGACCTTGACGCGCGGCGTGGCCTTTTCCAGTTCGCGGTAATAGCGGTACTGGTCTTTGGTGTAAGTCAGTTTGTTCGGCGTGCCGATGGGATAGCCCAGCACTTTGGCGGGCGTCGGCACCTTGTCCGACGCGGGCAGGTGATCAATCAATTCGGTCAGGAAGAATTTTTCGGTCGTGTTCTTCAGGATCGAAGCGGTATATTCCGCATCGTTGGTTTGCGGCGCGGGCGCGGCTGCCGGTGCGGGCGGCGCAGCCTTTTTCTTATTGCGCTGGGCCAACGCGGGTGTGACGGATGAAAAGACCAAGCCGCACAATCCGAGGTGCAAGCAGGTCTGACGGAACCAGACGGGAAACAAGCGGTTCATCGGAGAGCCTCCTTTTTCGAGCGCGATTGAAATTTTGTTTGATCGTAAAAGAATTTGGTTGCAGCAGTTCAGACGCACGCCAGCATAGTGCAGTTACCTGATTTTGACCAGATTTTGAGAGGTTTCTGCTTGACCCTGGCGCCGGTTCCAACCTTTATACTTTCACAGTGGCTGACCAAACACCGCTCAATGATCATTCCACCGGCTTTCTGCGCGCGGGCGAACTCGCGCGCCTGACCGGTGTCAGCACCGACACGTTGCGGCATTACGAGCGCAAGGGCCTGCTCAAACCGCGCCGCTTGCCCAATGGTTACCGCGCCTATCCGGCGCACGCGGTTATGCGCGTGCGGTTGGTGCAATGCGCCTTGCTGATGGGCTTCAAGCTCGACGAACTGGCCCGCGTGTTCAAAGTGCGCGACCAGGGCGGCGCGCCGTGCAATCAGGTCTATGCGCTGGCGGCGGCCAAGTTGGCCAAAGTCGAAGAGCGGCTGAATGAATTGACCGTCGTGCGTGATGAGTTGCGTGAATTATTGGGCGATTGGGAGCAACGTTTGGAAACCGCCGCCCCGCACGAACCCGTCCATTTGCTCGAAGATTTGGCGGCCACCAAACTGGTCAAGACGGGGCAACAGGCGTTGTTCAACGCGTCCTGGCAAACTCGGAACCCGCATGGCAAGGAGAGAAAACAATGAATACCAATTCGCGGCTAAGCCTCGCTCTATTGATCGTCACAGGCTGCGCCACACTGGCCAACGCACAGCAGGCCGCCCCCGCTGGAATGGAAAGCTGCCCGCTGCACGCGCAACATCAAGCTGAAATGACCAAGCAAGCCAGCCACGACCATCTGGCCGAAGTCAATCAACGCGGCGCACAAGCGATGGGCTTCTCGCAAACCAAAACGACCCATCACTTCCGCCTGTATGCCGATGGCGGCGCGATTGAAGTGACGGCCAGGCGCGCCAAAGATGTCGCCAGTCGGCGGCAAATCCGCCAGCACCTGCAACAGATTGCGCAACTGTTTGCCAGCGGCGACTTTTCCAAACCGCAGCACACCCACGCGCAAGTGCCGCCCGGCGTAGCGGAAATGACCCAACTCAGAACGGACATCGTTTACCAATTCGAACCACTGCCGCGCGGTGGCCGCGTGCGCATCAAAACAGCCAATCCGGATGCGCTCAAAGCCGTGCACGAATTTCTGCGCTTTCAAATCACCGACCATCAGACCGGCGATGCCGTTGCGGTGATGCCATAAGCCCGATGCTGCCACACAGACGCTGAAGCAGGTGGCGCACTCACGCTCCACCTGCTTCGGTCTTACGCGCGCAAACTGGTCAACTCTCAGCCAATGGCACGGCTTTTCACGCCACCTAAGCGACCTCGCATCTGCGGCTCGCATTCCCGTTTTGTTACTCTGGCGCGGGGGCTTGCCCTTTAGTTGTCCGGCTGAGTTTTTTCTCCAGGTTCTTGACGTGATTGGCGGCGACGGCGGCGTAATTACCGGACGTGCATTGGCGATAGGCTTCGAGCGCCTTCGCCAATGCGCCGGAGCGCTGATAAGCGGAACCGAGCAGATAATACACATCCGTATTGCCGGGATTCGCGTGCCGCGCTTTCTCATACGCCTGAATCGCGTCTTGCAACTGCCCCGCGCCAGCCAGCCGGTTGCCCTGCTCGATCAGAGCAAGATTGCGGTCGGGCGCTTCGGCTCTATCCGGCGCTGGTTCAGGCGCAGCGCTTTTCGTCGCCGCATAAACACTCGGCGTGGGCAGAGCAGCGGAGTTGGCCTGGCCCTCGGCTTTGACGCTTGCCGCAGGTTTCGCATTCGCAGCCGTGGTCCTGGGCGTTGGAAGATTAGCGGGGATGACGACCGGCTGATCCACTGTCGGTGTCGGCAGGGGCGCAGCGGCAGCAACCGCTGATTCAGCCACGGGCGGGGCTGCTACAGCAATAGGCACAACCGCAGAGGCGTTGGCACGATGGATAAAAAAGTATCCGCCGCCACCTGCGATCATCAGCAAACCTGCCACAATGGCGGCGAGCCAACCGCGCTGCATTGCCGAGGGGGCGGTTGCCACGGGGTTGATAGACGCTGGCAGTTCCGCACTCGCTGGCAGTGGTTGCGGCGCGGCAACCGCTGCGCCTGGCAAGACCTCGGTGGCGGCAGGTGCGGCCACGTGTTTCGCCGGCTCCCACGTATCCAACGGATCAGCTTCCGCAAGCTGCCGCGTCAAGGGCGAGGTCGCGAGCGCAATCGTAGGCGCAGGCGCGCCGCAATGACGGCAGAAATTCAAGGCTTGCGTGGCCGTCGTTCCGCATTGTTGGCAAGTAAATGACATCGTTCGTTGCTCCATTTCCGGTCACAGGCAATCCGTCCAGCGGAAAGTTGCCTCACAAAATCCTGGCGATCAGCGTGGGAAGTTGCCGCAAAGGCTCTCGCTCCAAAAAGCCGGTGCAAGCCGCCACGCTTCCTCACCAAACTCATGCGTAAGCCACGCGCGAAAAGGCTCAAACAAACTTTTCAAACGTACATTTCTCGTCACATTCAATTTTGACGAAAACGGCAAGACGGCCTACCCTGACACCGCACGACGAGTCTTCAGACAAAGCCCGCGAGAAAGAGGTGATGGTGGCGAACCCAACGGAAACAACACGGTTGTTGCAGGCTTGGCGCGCGGGTGACGAACGCGCCCGCGACCAGTTGCTGGTCATCGTGTATGAGGAATTGCGCAAGGTGGCGGCCAGCTATTTACGCCAGGAACGCGCCGACCACACCTTGCAACCGACGGCGCTCGTTCACGAAGCCTACTTGCAATTGATTGATCAAAGTCATGCCAACTTTGAGAGCCGGGCGCATTTCTTTGGCGCGGCCGCGCACCTGATGCGCCGCATTCTCGTTGACCACGCGCGCGCCCATAAAGCCGAAAAGCGGGGCAGCGGAGCCGAACGCCTGGCGCTCGACGAGGCGCTCAACGTGCCCGCACAGGAACGCGATGTGAATCTGCTGGCGCTCGATGACGCCTTGCACGAACTCGCGCGGCTCGATCCGCAACAGAGCCGCATCGTCGAGTTGCGTTATTTCGGCGGTCTTTCTATCGAAGAAACCGCCGCTGTCATCGGCGTTTCGCCCGCCACCGTCAAACGCGAATGGACGATGGCGAAGCACTGGCTCAACAAGCAAATCAGTGAAAAGTGAAAAGTGAAGATCAGCTTTTCACTTTTCACTTTTCACCTCTCACTTTTCACCTCTGTGACTCCTGAACGTTACCAGCGAATCAAGGCCCTTTATCAAGCCGCGCTCGAACGCGCCGAGGACGAACGCGCGCAGTTCATCGCGCAAGTCTGCGGTGACGATGGCGAGTTGCTGTCCGAAGTCGAAACCTTGCTTGCGGCAGAAGATGCAGCAGGCGGGTTTGTGGATTCAGGCGGCATCCAGGCCGCCTTGCCTTCATTTCCCCCCTTGTCATCTTCACCGTCATCTGCGCCGTCATCCGGCGCAGCCACGGCCTCTGAATTCGCCACCAACGCGCCGCCCGCGCCCGCCGCTGACCGGCGCATCGGCCCGTATAGACTTATCCGCGAAATCGGCCACGGCGGCATGGGCGCGGTCTTTCTGGCCGAGCGCGCCGACCGCGAATTCAAACAGCGCGTGGCCTTGAAACTTATCAAGCGCGGCCTGGATACGGACGAAATCATTGCGCGCTTCCGGCATGAACGCCAGATTCTCGCGGCGCTCGATCATCCCAATATCGCCCGTTTGCTCGACGGTGGCACGACCAGCGACGGCCTGCCTTACTTCGTGATGGAATACGTCGAAGGCGAACCGCTCGACGCGTATTGCACAACGTACAACCTGACCTTGCACGAACGGCTGAACTTGTTTCGCACGGTTTGCGGTGCGGTGCATTACGCGCACCAGAATCTCGTCGTACACCGCGACCTCAAGCCCGCCAACATTCTGGTCACGGCGGAAGGCGTGCCGAAGCTGCTTGATTTCGGCATCGCCAAAGTGCTCAATCCGGCGCTGATGTCCGACACGCTTGCCCCGACCGCGACCTCGGCGCGCCCGATGACGCCGGCCTATGCGAGTCCCGAACAGGTGCGCGGCCAAACAATCACGACCGCGAGCGATGTGTATGCGCTGGGCGTGATTCTCTACGAACTCCTGACTGGTCAGCGCCCCTACGAAATCAAAGGCAAAGAGCTTCATGAAGTCGTCCAGGCCGTTTGCGAATCCGTCCCGAACAAGCCCAGCACAGCGGTCTTCAAATCCGGCCTGGCGAAAGACAAGACGGGCACGATTCACGACGACGCCGAAACGGCGCGCTGGCGCAAGCAATTAGCAGGCGATCTTGACAACATCGTGTTGATGGCCTTGCGCAAAGAGCCGCAACGTCGCTATGCCTCGGTCGAACAGTTTAGCGAAGACCTGCGCCGCCATCTCGCCGGGTTGCCGGTCATTGCGCGTGAAGACACCTTCAAATATCGCGCCAGCAAATTTGTGCAACGCAACAAGGCGGCGGTGACAGCGGCAGTATTATTCGCCGTGTTATTGCTAGCCTTCCTGGGTACGACGCTGGTGCAATCCGTGCGCATTGCGCGCGAACGCGACCGCGCCGAACGCGAGCGCGTGAAAGCTGAAAAGGTTTCGAGCTTTCTGGTGGATTTATTCAAGGTCAACGACCCCGGCGCCGCGCGCGGCAACCAGGTCACGGCGCGCGAAATCCTTGACAAAGGCGCCGACAAAATTCGCGCGGAGTTGAAAGACCAGCCCGAAACGCAGGCGACGTTGTTGCACACCGTGGGCGAGGTTTATTACAGCCTGGGATTGTATGAGCGTTCCGCCACTTTGCTGGAAGAGGCTTTGCAACAGCGTCGTCATTTGCTGGGCAACGAACATCCCGACGTGGCGCGCACGGCAACGGCGCTGGCGCAATCGGTTTTCGATTTGGGGCAAAACGACCGCACCGAAGCGCTCACGCGCGAAGCCCTCGCCATTCGCCGCAAAATTTATGGCAACCAAAGCCGCGAAGTTGCCGAGAGCCTCAATGACTTAGCCTTGCTGACCAAACTCAAAGGCGATTTCGCCGCCGCCGAACCGCTCTATCGAGAAACCATCGCCTTACAACGCAAGCTGTCGGGCAACGAGTCGTTGGACGTCGCCACGACCTTGCATAACCTCGGCGTGTTGCTCTCCGATAAAAAAGACTTCGCGGGCGCCGAAGCCGCCGAACGTGAAGCGCTCGCCATCCGCCGCCAACGGCTGGGGCCGGATGCCCCTGACGTCGCGATGACCATGCATAACCTCGCTTCGATGCTGCGCAACAAAGGCGACACCGCTGGCGCTGAGCAAACCTTGCGCGACACGCTGGCCTTGCGGCGCAAAATTTATCCTGACGGCCATCCGCAAACGGCGCTCACGCTGCACAACCTCGGCACGCTGCTGCGCGACCGGCACGAATATGCGCAGGCCGAAGCCTGTTTGCGCGAGGCGCTCGCCATCCGCCTGAAAACACTGCCTGCCGAACATCCGCATATTGGCCGCGTGCGCATTGAATTGGGCCGCGTATTAGTCCCGCAAAAGGCCTACGCTGAAGCGCTCACGCAGTTCAATGAAGGTTTGCGCATCGCGCAAAAGACCAAGGATGCCACCTATGTCCCGCACGCGCTGGATGGCTTGGGCGATTTGGCGTCCACGCAAAAACAGTTCGCCGAAGCGGAAACGAACTACCTGAAAAGTTACGAGCTATATCAAACCTTCAAAGATGCCGAGCGCGTGCAAGCCGTGAAAGAGAAATTGGTCAAGTTATACGAAGCGTGGGGCAAGCCGGAGAAAGCCGCGCCATTCAAGCAACAAGAATAGTTGCGCCAATGCCTTACGTTTTTGCGGAAACAGATTCTGCGGACAGGCTTAAGGCACGTAAACCAGCCAGCCAACTGCCGCTCAACAAGGCCCAGCGCCCCCAATGCCAAGTCTTGAACTGATTCACCAGCCGCACAATCTCTTCGTCACTCAAACCCGCGCCGCGCGCGCCCTCGGTTTGTTGCAGGATGGGAAAGAAGAAGGTGAACGTCGCAACAATCACGATGAGTCCGCACAGCCCGGCCACCAACGCCCACGTCCGTTGTTTTTGCGGCAGCCAGCGGGACACGAGCAATAACACCAAGGAAAAGAGGCCGTATAGCGGCGTGGCGAAGGCAAAAAACTTGCTCTGAACCGTGCCATACGGCCATTGCCGGACAGATTCAGGCAGCGCGTGCGCCCAAAGTGGCGTCAGTACCAAGCCTTCAAAGATGCTGCCGCCCGTCAGCAATCCCGCTGACAAGACAAAGGACCAGATTACGATTTGAATAATGACTCTGCGATTCATAGCTTTAGACCCCACCGGTTATTCAATGAGAAATGCAAGAAAAAGGCCGTCAGGCATTTTGCTCTGCGTGGTAAAGGCTCCAAAGGCTCCAGCCAATCAGGAACCAAATTGCGCGATTCAGCGGTTAGCGGTGCGCTTCACCAAGTCGTTGGAGTGGAATAGACAGTGCTTTGAGCGCGCACAAAAACGCCGGGACGATCAACGCCCAGAAACGCAACACATCGGCGCGCATCCATTCGTGGGCGACGCGCGTCAGTTGCGCTCCGTCTGAGAGCAAGGCGTTCCCGGTCAACAGAAATCCCATCATGCTCAGCCGTGGCAGGCAGTAAACAACGGTGAAGATTTCGGCCAAGACGGCCAACCCAATGGCGGCCAGCACCCAGTATCGCCGCGTCGTGCGCCAATGCAGCGCGGTGGCCAGCAAACCCAGCAAAAAGTTGGCGGCCAGCAGCGGCGAAGTCCAAAAAACAGCGGGCTTGATGCCATTCTGGTTGAAGGCCAGCACGGAACCCGGCAAGTCGTGCGCGACAACCGGCACAAGCACGACCATCTGGAACACCATTGCGCCCAGACCAATCGCAGCAAAACAAATAAAAAGCCAAAGCGCGCTTTCCTGTAGGTATTTCATCGGTGAAGCCTCTCGAAGTAAAAAGCAATGTTGTCACTTGCGCCCGCGATGAAGCGCTGGCGCGTCTGTCAGCAAACCGCCAATTGCATTGCCGATTCGACCTGGCAATGGCGGCCAAGCGTCAACGCCTCACCAGCATTGCGTTCGACGCGCAAGGGATCGGCGTTTTGTTTGCTCTACTGATAATTGCGGAAAAGGAGCGCGAAAAAGCTCAAGAAATATTTGGCTGTGTCTCACCAATGAGGCAGTCCTGCTTTTGAGTGAATACCTTGGCGCTTCGAGGCCACCCTCAGTTCTAAAACACGAGCAAGCCATCATTGCGGATGGAGCGGCTTTCGGAGGATTCAGCCAGCCGCAAACACGTGTTTCAATTGGCGGTGTTCAACTTCCAAGGGGTAAGGTCAAGCTGAAAACCGTCCCCACGCCCACTTGCGATTGCACGCCCAAATGTCCGCCTTGCGCTTCGGCAAGACGCCGGGCAATCGCCAATTCCAGGCCCGCGCCGCTGGCTGCCGAATCCGGCGTTTTGACAAAGCGGCTGAAGATGCGTGGCAGGTATTCCGGCGGGATGCCGCGCCCGGTGTCGGCGACGGCAATCACCAATTGCTCGGCGCTGGTGGCAGCGGACAAAGTGAGTGTGCCGCCGCGCGGGGTGTTTTCGATGGCGTTGCCCAGCAAAATGCCGAGCACGCGCCGCAGCATTTCAGGATCGGCCTGGATGGCGGGCAGATTGGCCGGGAGTTCGCGCAGAAAGGTCAGATCAGCCGCTTCGATCTGTAATTGCCAGGCCTCGGCTAGCGTGCACAACCATTCCGAGGCAGCCAGCCGTTTGAGCACAGGCGTGTGCGCACCAGCTTCCAGTTCGGTCAGTTCCACCAGCTCGCGCATGATGCGTTCCAGCTTCTCGCTGTCTTCACGACAGGCATACAGCATGTCGCGTTGCTGGTCGCTCAACGCGCCTAGTTCGTCGGCTAGCACCGCGTGTAAATCCATCTGCACGCTGAGCAACGGTTCTTGCAACGCCTGCGCGGCGGTGGCGATGAATTCCGTTTTGAAGCGGTCAAGCCCTTGCTGCTGCGAGACGTTTTCCAGCAACAACACCGCGCCCAGCAACTGGCCCGCGCCGTCGCGCATCGGTTTGGCGCGCGGGCGCAAAGTACCCAACGAGCCATTGAGCGCGAGGGGCAGCGCCGTGCCGAACGTTTCGCCGCTGGCGGGGGATTTGAGCGCTTCGACCACGGCTGAGGCCAGCCGCTGATCGGGCGCAGTTTCCGTAACGGTTTTGCCCAAGCTGTGCTCTTCTGCGCCAAACACGGCTTCTGCCGCCGGATTCAAACTGGTGATGCGCCCCTGTTCATCCGTCACCACGACAGGATCGTTGAGCAAATCAAGCGCGGCGGCTGTGGTCTGTTGCGCCACGACCAGCTTGCCGATGTCGGTTTGCCGCAATTGTCGAATGCGCGCGGCCATGCGGTTGAACTCCACCGCCAGCACGCCGGCTTCATCACGCGAAAGGATCTCGGCGCGTGCCCCCAGATCGCCCCCGGCAATGCGTGCCGCCGTGGCGGTCAACGCCACAATCGGTTGCACAATGCGGCGCGCCAGGTAAAACGCCAACGCTAGCCCCACACCAATCAAGCCGACGGCGAGTACGAACGTCAGCCACAGCGAACGCCGCGCCACGCCAGCGGCACGTGCGGATTTTGTCCGCATCGCGCCTTGATTGAGCTGCAACAATTCGTCGCAACGTCCGCGCAGTCGGTGAAACGCCGGTTCGAGTTCTGCAAAGTAGCGGCTGCGGAAACCCGCTGCTTCGTTCAACACTACGCGTCCGTCCGCCTGCCACCACGCATCCACGCTTCGATAATAGGCCTCACGTTCATTCCGCAGCTTGGCAATCAGTTCCGTTTCGCCCGGTTCGGTAATGTTGTTGGCAGCTTTTTCGAGCGCGGCATCGAACCGGGCACGCTGCTCACGTAATTGTGTGTCCGCGCGTTCGGTTTGCCCCAGCAACCGGATCACGGCGGCGGAGTCCTGCCGTTCCAGACTCTCTTTCATCTCTTGCGCGGCGACCACCGAATCGTAATTCTCTGAGATGATTAGTTGTGCCACGCCACTCAATTCGCGCAAGCGCCACGCGCTCCACGCTCCTAGCGCCCCCAAGGCCAGCACAAAAAGCAAATAACTGAGCAAAAGTTTGAGGCGCAAATTCATTCGTCACTTCCTCCACCGTTCTGCGCGCGCGTGGTTGACGCAGCCGGCCTGTCCATCGGCACGACTTGCACCGTCGCCTCGCGCACTTCGTTGAGAAAGCGATTGATGATCGAACCATGCAGCAGAATGTTCCAGCGCGAGCGCGCCGATTGGCCGAAGATGACATGGGTAATGCATTCACGCCGTGCAAATTCGATCAGCGCATCAGCCACGTTACTGCCTTTGAGTTTCACCACGCGCGCGCCCAAGCCCTCGGCAAATCGGATGTTCTCTTGCAAGGCCACGAAATCCTGCGGATCAATGCGCCCCGGCTCTTCGCGCGGCGTCTCGACATAGACGGCATACCAGTCATCCGCCAAACGCCCGGCGATGCGCGAACCGGTCCGCAGCAGCTTTTTGGCGCTGCCTCGCGAGGCCATACAGACCATCACCCGTTCGGGCAGCGTGGCTTGTTCCAGGCCCTCCTGCGCGCGGTATTTGCGCGCCTTCACATCCTGGTCTTCGGCCAGTTGCCGCAGAGCCAGTTCGCGCAAGGCGGTCAGATTGCCTTTGCGGAAGAAGTTGTTGAGCGATTGTTCGATCTTTTCGACGCCGTAAATTTTGCCTTGCCGCAAGCGTGTGCGCAGCGTGTCTACCGAAACGTCCACGTTGACGACTTCGTCGGCGCGACGGATGACGTGATCGGGAATCGTTTCGCGCACGCGCACGCCCGTCACCTGGGCGACTACATCATTGAGCGATTCGATGTGTTGAATGTTGACGGCGGTGATGACTGAGATGCCGTGGCTGAGCAGTTCTAAAACATCCTCGTAGCGTTTGTGATTTTTCGAGCCGGGGACGTTGGTATGGGCGAGTTCGTCCACAATGGCGATGGCGGGCTTGCGCGCGATGACGGCGGCCAGGTCAAGCTCTTTCAATGTCACGCCACGATAGGCAATGCCGCGCAGCGGCACCTGTTCCAAATCTCCGATCAGTGCTGCCGTGTCGGCGCGTCTGTGCGTCTCGATTACGGCGACGACGACATCCACGCCCTGCCGTATGAGTTGCTGCGCGTCCTCCAGCATTTGGTAGGTCTTGCCGACGCCGGGCGCTGCCCCGAGATAGACCCGTAGCCGTGGCTGCTCTTCCGCCTTCAGCTTCGCCAGCAAGGATTCCGGTGATGGTCTGCTCTCGCCATTTTGCATGCCGAATGCTCTTATTTTTTCAGCGGATAACGGTCGTTGAGGGCCAAATTCAACAGCAACACGTTCACTCTCGGTTCGCCCAAAAAGCCGAACGAACGAACGTCAGTGTTCGTGGCGACCAGCGCCCGCAGGTCATTTTCGCTGAGGCCCCGCTCGCGTGCCACGCGCGGCACTTGGAATTCCGCCGCCGCAGGCGAGATGTGCGGGTCGAGGCCGGAGCCAGAAGTCGTCACCAAATCCACCGGGATCGGCTGGCCGGGATTTTCGGCTTGCAGCTTCTCGACATCCGCCTTGACACGGTCAATCAGTTTCTTGCTGGTCGGGCCCAGATTGGATGCGGACGACGCGCCCGCATCGTAACCCACCGCGCCCGCTGCCGAGGGCCGCGAGCGAAAATAGCCCGGCGAAGAGAAAGGCTGACCGATTAAACGCGAGCCGATCACTACGCCATTGCGCTCGATCAACTGGCCGTTGGCTTTGTCTTTGAATAGGACTTGCGCCAGGCCAGTCACGACGAGTGGGTAGACCAATCCCAGCAGGATCGTCGTCACAATCGTCATCAGAATTGCAGTCTTTAAGTTTTTCATCTTCTCTCCGGTTTCGTATCTAGCCGCTTCTCTCCAGTTTCGTGTCTAGCCGCGTTTGATAGTCATAAAAACGGTGCCTACCTGGGTACGCAGCGCTTCCAGCGTGCAGTCTCGGCAGCAGACCGCCTTCTTCCGGCAGGAATTCGTCTTTTACCGAGACTGCACGCTGGAAGCGATGCGTCCCCAGGGCAAACTACGCCAATCCCAACGCCACAATGATCACGTCAATCAGCTTGATGCCAATGAACGGGACAACCACGCCACCTAAGCCATAGATCAACAGGTTGCGCCGCAATAGCACCGCTGCGCTCAACGGGCGATACTTGACGCCTCTGAGCGCCAGCGGAATCAGCACGATGATGATCAGCGCATTGAAAATCACCGCTGACAGAATCGCCGATTGCGGCGTCGCGAGCTTCATAATGTTCAGCGCATTCATCACCGGAAACGCCGCCGAAAACATCGCCGGGATAATGGCAAAGTATTTCGCCACATCGTTGGCGATGGAAAAGGTCGTCAGCGCGCCGCGCGTCATTAACAACTGTTTGCCAATTTCGACTACCTCGATCAGCTTGGTCGGATTGGAATCGAGATCAACCATATTGCCTGCTTCTTTCGCGGCTTGCGTGCCAGTGTTCATTGCCACGCCGACATCGGCTTGCGCCAACGCGGGTGCGTCGTTGGTGCCGTCGCCGGTCATGGCGACGAGCTTTCCTTCAGCCTGTTCGCGTTTGATCAGCGCCATCTTGTCTTCGGGCCTGGCTTCGGCGAGGAAATCGTCCACGCCGGCTTCACGTGCAATCGTCGCCGCAGTCAGCGGGTTGTCGCCCGTGATCATCACCGTTTTGATGCCCATTGCGCGCAGTTGATCGAAGCGTTCTTTCATCCCGCCTTTGACGATGTCTTTCAGATAAATGACACCCAGCGGACGTTTGCTATCGGCCACGACGAGCGGCGTGCCGCCCGCTTTGGAGATGCGTTCGACAATCTCGCGCAATTGCGCTGGAGCTAGCGCGCCATTATTGCTGACGTAGCGTTCAATCGCATCCACCGCGCCTTTGCGAATTTCGCGCCCGTCGTAATCCACGCCGGACATGCGCGTTTGCGCTGTGAACGGGATGAAGTGCGCCTGATGGGTGTGCAGTTCGCGCCCACGCAAACCGTATTTCTCTTTCGCCAGCACGACAATTGAACGCCCTTCTGGTGTCTCATCGGCGAGCGAAGACAATTGGGCGGCTTCGGCCAACTCCATCGCATCTACGCCGGGCAATGTGACGAACTCGGTCGCCTGCCGATTGCCCAGCGTGATCGTGCCGGTCTTGTCGAGCAGCAGCGTATTCACGTCACCCGCCGCCTCGACCGCGCGCCCGGACATCGCCAGCACGTTATGTTGGATCAAGCGATCCATCCCAGCGATACCGATGGCTGAGAGCAGTCCGCCGATGGTCGTCGGGATCAGGCAAACCAGCAACGAGACGAGCACGAAGATCGTCTGCGGCGCGTTCGAATAAACGGCGAAGGGCTGTAACGTCACAACGGCGAGCAGAAAGATAATCGTCAAGCCTGCGAGCAGGATGTTCAGCGCGATTTCGTTTGGCGTCTTCTGCCGCTCGGCGCCTTCGACCAGCGCGATCATGCGGTCGAGAAAGGTCTCGCCAGGGTTCGAGGTGATACGAATCTTGATTTGATCTGACAGCACGCGCGTGCCGCCGGTGACTGCCGAACGGTCGCCACCGGCTTCGCGGATGACGGGTGCGGATTCGCCCGTGATGGCTGATTCATCCACCGAGGCGACGCCTTCGATAATCTCGCCATCGCCGGGAATGAATTCGCCCGCCGAGACGAGCACGACATCATCTTTGCGCAACTGCGTCGCGCCGACCACTTGCGTCTGTCCGTTGGGCAACAGCTTGTTCGCCGTGGTCTCGGTTCTGGCTTTGCGCAAGTTGTCCGCTTGCGCTTTGCCGCGCCCTTCGGCCATCGCCTCGGCGAAGTTGGCGAAAAGCACGGTGAACCAGAGCCAGAGCGTGATCTGCAAGTCAAACCCGATACCATGCGTACCCTGTGCAAGATCGCGGACGAGCAAAATCGTCGTGATGACGCTGCCCACCTCGACGACGAACATCACCGGGTTGCCCATCATTTTGACCGGGTGCAACTTGCGGAATGAATCCCCCAAGGCGCGCGTCATGATCTTCGGGTCCCAAATTGAGATCGTCTTTTCTTTAGCCATAGTCTCTTTCTGTTTGTAGTCCCGCCTTCAGGCGGAAGGATTGCTTACCAACCCATTCCGCCTGAAGGCGGGACTACAAACTAAAATGTCTGTCCCGCTTGCATCAGCAAATGCTCCACGATGGGGCCCAGGCTCAAGACCGGAAAGAAGGTCAGCGCCCCCACGATCAAAATCACGCTCACCAACAATGTCGCGAAAAGCGGCGTCGTGACCGGGAACGTGCCCAAGGACGGCGGCACGATCTTTTTGCGGCCCAGACTGCCCGCCAGCGCCAGCATCGGGATGATCATGAAAAACCGCCCCAACAGCATCGCCGCGCCGAGGGTCGTGTTGTACCAATACGTGTTGGCCGAAATGCCCGCGAAGGCCGAACCGTTGTTGCCTGTGCCTGAGGTGAACGCATAGAGCATTTCGGTCAGCCCGTGCGGCCCGCCGTTGTTGAGTTGCGCGGTACCAAAGCCTGATGAGACTGACGAAATCGCCGTGAAGACCAGAATCGTCAGCGGGAAGATCAGCAGATTGAGCATCGCCATCTTCACGTCGTAAGCCTCGACCTTCTTGCCCAGATACTCCGGCGTGCGCCCGACCATCAGCCCGGCGATGAAGACCGCCAGTACGACGTAAATCAAGATGCCGTACAGCCCCGCGCCCACACCGCCAAAGACCACTTCGCTGAGCATGATGTTCGCCAGCGGCACCAACCCGCCCAGCGGTGTGAAGGAATCGTGCATCCCGTTGACTGCGCCGCACGAAGCATCGGTCGTAATCGTCGCCCAGAGCGCGGTATTCGCCAGCCCGAACCGCACTTCTTTGCCTTCCATATTGCCGCCCGACTGCATCACCGTCGTCGCCTGATCCACCCCGGCCAGCAGCGGATTACCTTTCGCTTCGGCCCAGTAACTCACCAGAATGCCCGCAAAAAACAGCGCCGACATCGCGGCGAAGACCGCCCAGCCGTGGCGTGGCGAGCCAGTCATCCGGCCCAGCGTGTACGTCAGCCCCGCCGAGACGGCGAAGATCGCAATCATCTCCAGGAAGTTCGTCAACGGCGTCGGGTTCTCGAAGGGGTGCGCGCTGTTGGCGTTGAAGAAGCCGCCACCGTTCGTGCCCCACTCCTTGATAGACTCTTGCGAAGCCACCGGCCCTTGCGCGATCACTTGTTCGGTGATTTGTTGCGTCTCTTTGAGCGGCTTGCCGTCCGGCCCGTTGACGACGTTCCCCTGCGCGTCTTTCTTCTCTACCTCGATGGTTTGAGGGTCGAGCAGTTTGACGGTGTCGTAAGGCCGCAGGTTTTGCGGCACGCCGCCTGCCACCAGCACCAGCGCGCCGACGAGGCAGAACGGCAAACAGACCCACAAGGCTGCCCGCGTCATGTCTACCCAGAAGTTGCCCAGCGTGTCTTTCTCGCGCTGCGCGATGCCGCGAATAAAGGCGATAGCGAGCGCAATGCCGACCGCCGCCGAGACGAAGTTGTGATACGCCAGCCCCGCCATCTGCGTCAGGTAACTCATCGTCACTTCGGGCACATAGCTCTGCCAATTGGTGTTGGTCGTGAACGATGCCGCCGTGTTGAAGGACGAGTGCGGAATGATCCCCGCCAGCTTTTGCGGATTGAAGGGCAAATAGTATTGCAAGCGCTGAAGCGCATAGAGCACGAGCATCGAGACCAAGCTGAAGAGCAGCATCGTCACGCTGTACTCCGTCCAGCGCATCTCACGCCGTTCGTCCACGCCGGTCAGGCGATAAATCAGCCGCTCCAGGGGCCGCAACACCGGATCGAGCAATGTCCGCTCGCGGTTGAAGACGCGCGTCATAAACACGCCGAGCGGCTTCGTGACGGCGAGGATCACGGCAAAAAAGAGCAGGATTTGTAACCAGCCGTTGATTGTCATAAGAGTCCGTGATTAACGGCTGCCTGGGTACGCACCGCTTCCAGCGTGCGGTCTCGGCCACAGACCTTTTCCTATCGGAAGGAAGCCGCCTGTCACTGAGACTGCACGCTGGAAGCGGTGCATGCCCGGGGGCACGTCAGTTAAAACTTCTCCGGGCGCAGCAGTGCGTAAGTCAAATAGACCAGCAATGCTGCCGCCGCGACCAACGATAAAATTGATTCCCAGTTCATCGTTCTCCTCGTTCTTATAGCGATTTGCAGATGGGCGCGACCGACCAATGTAGGAGCAGACCTGGGTGTCTGCCCCGGTGGCAGCAGACGGAATCGAAGGTGTCAAAGGTGACCAGGGCAACACGCAGGTCTGCCCCTACGTTGCCTGTGGTTGTTGCAGGTCGCACCCAATTGAAAACCGCTATAAAGCTATTGCAGCTTTTCACACCCGCGCACGTACACGAACGCGAGCAAAAAGAAGATCACTGTGACAGCGAGATAGATTAGGTCGTCCATCATTTCTCCCAAATTTGACGCACCGCTTATTTGCGCCCAGCCGCTCGTGCAAGCGGTGGCGCAACCGCGCGCGTCCGCGCAAGCCATGTGCCTGCCGCCTTTGCGCATCTTTACCCAGTTGTGCACGCCGTCTGGCCAGCCGTGTTTCTGTCCGTTTACAGATCGTCGTCGTCTTCGTCGTCATCACGCGCGACCTGCGACAAGTCTTGTGTCTTCCCCGGCTCCAACCAATCCAGACAGCACGCACCCAGCAGAATGAGCGGTATCGTTAAACACAGCAGCACCGTGCCAGCGGTCGCCAGCCAGTGCTTTGCGCCAGCGTCAGCCGTCAGCCATCCGGCGGCTGTCAGCAGCGCGCCCAGCACCGCGACCACCACACCGCCGCCTAGTCCGCTGAAAGCGCCCCAAACCTGCACGCCCTCCCGCGCGTGCCTACCAATGGCGGACGGCTTGACACTCGCGTTTAGGTTTGCGTCCTGATGTAAAAGAGTAAGTGCGCGCATGTCGTTCTCCTTCGGCTGCCCCCGTCTGGCTGCGAGGTCATTTCTGCCGCTCTCGTGCCAGCGCGGGGGGAAGCCTTGTTTTGTTTCGTTTGGGTCAATCATCAACGGTTTCAGCGTAGGGCAGGAGCCGTAAAGATGGCGCAAGTTGTTTATAAATAGTTCGTAAAGAGTCTTTTTACGTTCAGGCGCTAGGGCGGTGTGTGATGTCTCAACTCAGCGCCTGCCGAGTTGATAGATTGGAGGGAGGGTCAGTAAAAACGCGGGCGCATGCCGGGCTGGGCATAAGCAGAGCACTTGCGACATAGCTGGAGATAAGCGGAAGAATTGATGGAGTTGGCCCGGCTGGCTCCCTGCCGAAAGCCAGGTTAATGCTTGAGGTGGTACGGCACGTTCACCACGATGACGCCTTGTTTGAACAACAACGCGCCTTTCAGCAAGAGCGAGCTTTGGTTGTGCAACAAGTGTTGCCACCATTTGGCGGGCACGAATTCGGGAATGATCACGGTGACAATGTCGTCATCGCGCTTGCGGTCTACACGATGAATGTAGCGCAACAGCGGCGCGGTCAATTCACGATAAGGCGAAGGCAGGACGACTAGGTTGACGCCAAAATTCCACTGCTCCCAATTCTTGCGCAGGAGCGCGGTGGCCTGTTCATCAAAATCCACATAGACCGCCGTCACATTGTTAGGCGCGATGGATTTGGCGTATTGCAGCGCATTGATGACGCCGCGATGAATGCCGGAAATCGGCACGATGACCGCGTGGTTGACTTCGTGCAGTGGCTCTACGCCCTCGATCGTGAGTTGCCGCGCGACGTTGCGGTAATGCTCGTGAATTGCTTTGAACAGCAGCACCAGCAGCGGAATCACAACCACCACGATCCACGCGCCGTGAATGAATTTGGTCACGATGAAAACCGCCAGCACGATGGCGGTGGCAATGGCGCCGACGCCGTTGATGACGATGGATTTTTTCCAACTGGCCGGGGCCGTGACTTCATCGTGCACGAAATGCGATTGCTGCTGTTGTTCCACTGCCAAGGCGACATCGGGCAATGGCTGGCGGGCCGCGCCTGCCGCCGTTGCAGCATTCGCCGCCTGCGCGTGCCCCTTATCACGTTCGGCCAGCCAATGCCGCACCATACCCGCTTGCGAAAGCGTGAACGAGAGGAAGACGCCGACAGCATACAGCGGAATCAGTCGCGAGGTGTCCCCGGCGAAAGCCACTACCAGCAGGCTGGAGAAAAGCGCCAGAATCACGATGCCATTCGAGAACACTAGCCGGTCGCCGCGATTGGCGAATTGACGCGGCAGAAAGCGGTCGCGCGCCAACAAACTGCCCAGCCGCGGGAAGTCCGCGAACGAAGTATTCGCGGCCAACACCAAGATCGCCGCCGTCGCCGCTTGCACCAGGTAATAACACCAACTCAGTGGGCCGGTGAACATGATGCGCGCGAATTGCGAAATGACGGTTTCGCTGGCGTTCGGATGCACACCGTACAAATACGCCATCAGGCTGGTACCCAGAAACATCGTCGTCAGCAGCACCGCCATCCAGACCAGCGTGGTCGAGGCGTTGCGGGCTTCGGGCGCTTTGAACGCCGGAATGCCATTCGAAATCGCCTCGACGCCGGTCAACGCCGAACAGCCATTCGAGAACGCACCCAGCAACAAAAACAGCGTGAGCGGTTGCGCGTGATAGCCTACGGCCAGTGCCAGGTTTTCGCCGGGCGCGGGTGCGGCACCGCCGAATTTCAAATAGTGGAAGAGGCCATACCCGATCATGAACAGGAAGCTGACGATAAAGACATAGGTCGGCACGGCAAAGAGTGCGCCTGATTCGCGCACTCCGCGCAAGTTGGCGAGCGCAATCAGCACGATGAAAAAGAGACCGAGCGCGACCTTGTGATCATCCAGCCAGGCAAAGCGCGTCCCCTGCACCGCCGAAGTAAGCGCCGCCACGCCCGCCGCAATCGAAACGGAAACCGTCAGCACGTAATCCACCAGCAATGAGGCCGCCGCGATCAAACCGGGCGTCGTGCCCAGATTCTCTTTGGCGACGATGTACGCGCCACCGCCCGATGGATAGGCATGAATCGTTTGCCGATAACTGATCGCGACGATAGCCAGCAGCGCGGCGATAGCGAGCGAAATCGGAATGACGTATTGAAACGCGTGGGTCTGGCCGTAAGCGACGGCCACGGCCAGCACGAGCAGAATCTCTTCGGTCGCATACGCTGTCGAAGAAAGCGCGTCTGAAGAAAAGACCGCCAGCGCCGTCAGTTTGGAAAGCCGTTCGTGGGCCGCCTGTTCGGTTCGCAAGGCTCTCCCGACGATGAGGCGCTTAACCGATGTCGCCATAGAGATCGCTCAACTCCTTTGAAATTCGCGTTGTCGTGCTGGTTTGTTCAGGCTGGTAACACACGTCACGAACTGTAGGGCAGCCGGCATAAGGAAGTTATAAAGAGTGCATAAAGAGTTCGTAAGGGCGAGATACAGACTGAGGTTTCGGCGAAGCCTTTGGAGTGCGTGCGGCACAGGCCGCCGCTTTGGTAGTCCTTTGGCGTTTACGAAATGAAGGGCATACCAAAGCGGCGGCCTGTGCCGCACGCACTCCAAAGACGCTGCGCGTCGAAGAAAGCGAATCCATCAACCTTCAGCGTTGAAGCGATACCCAACCCACGGCTCAGTCAGGATGTAGCGCGGATTGGCTGGGTCGGCTTCGATCTTCTTGCGCAACTGGCCGACAAAGACGCGCAGGTATTCGGTCTGTTCGGTGTAATCACCGCCCCAAACAGCCGCCAGCAGTGCCCGATGCGTGAGGACTTTGCCCGCGTGCTGCAGCAGGTAAGCCAGCAACTCAAACTCTTTTGGCGTCAGGTGCAATTCGGTGCCGCGCAATATGATGCGGTGAGCGGTTTGATCCAGGCCGAAATCGCCGGCAGCCAATTGCGCCGAGGCAGCTTTCGACAAGCTGGCGGGCACGCGCCGCAACGCGGCACGAATACGGGCGAGCAGCTCATCCATACCGAAGGGTTTCGTCACGTAATCATCCGCGCCCGCATCCAGCGCCTTCACTTTGGTTTGCTCTTCGCCTTTGACCGAGAGGACGATGATTGGCAGTTGCGTTTGCAGCCGTAATTGGCGGCACAATTCGATGCCATCCATACCGGGCATCGTCAGATCGGTCACCACCAGATCGGGCGGCCAATCGTGCAGGACATCCAGCGCGGCCTCGCCATCCGCCGCCGTGCGCACATCGTAACCATGCGTTTGCAGGCTGCGCCGCAACACGCGTGTGATCTGCGGTTCATCATCCACCACCAAAATGCGCTTGTGTTCGTTCATGAGGTTTGCTCCGCCGCGACATCCTCATCATCGCCGATCGGCACGGTGAAATGCACGCGCGTGCCGCGTCCTTGTGCGCCTGGCTCCATCCAGATGCGTCCGCCGTGAGCTTCAACAATGCCCCGCGCGATAGCCAGACCCAGCCCGCTGCCGCTGCGGCGCAGCTTCTTGGCTTCAGGCGTCGCGCGAAAGAACCGGTCGAACACTTTTTCGCGCAACTCCGGCGGAATGCCCGGCCCTTCGTCTTCGACGGTCAGTTGAATCTGTTCTGTCGCCGCCAGCACCGCGCCGCTGATGCGCACACGCGAACCAGCGGGCGCGTATTTGCAGGCATTGTCCACCAGCGTGTAAACCACCTCGGCCAACGCGCGTTCATCCGCCCGCACCAGCGGCAATTCGGGCGGCAAGGCGACCTCAAGGCGATATTCTTGTGTCACGCGCTCAGCCCGTTGCAACGCGGCAGTGACGATCTCTTCGACATCGCCCCATTGGCGCGGCAGCACAAACGCGCCTGCTTCGAGTCGCGCCAATTCAACCATGCTGCCGATGAAAGCGTTGAGCCGGTCAGCCTCTTCGTCAATCACTTCCAGCATCTCGCGCCGGTCTTCGGGCGCAAGTTTGAATGCGCCATCAGCATCAGATTCAGAGGCCGCGCGCAACTCTTCGAGCAGGGTTGTGGCCGAAGCTTTGATCGCGGTCAGCGGCGTGCGCAGATCATGGGTGACGGCGTCGAGCAAGGCGGATTTTAACTGTTCGCTGCGCCGCAAGGCTTCGGCCTGGCTGGCGCGTTCAAAGACCTCTTGCGATTCACGGTACAGGCGTTCGATCTCGCGCCGCCCGGCCTCGGCCTCTTCGGCGCGTTGTTTGGCGCGCGCTGACAATTGCCCCACAACCAGCGCCGTCACCAGGAAGGCAAACAGCGCGACCCAATTGTCAGGATCGGCAATCGTGAAGGTGTGGACGGGCGGCAGGAAAAAATAGTTGAAGTAAAGTACCGCGACCAACGACAGCGCGACGGCGGGCCCGCTGCCCCAGCGCGTCGCAATCAGTAACACCAGCAAGAGTAAGGCCAGCGCCGCTGTCGTCGTATTGACGCGCCCTGGCATAAACGGCGCCAGCAACAGGGTGAACGTAGCGATACCGCCCACCGCCACCCAGAAACCCAGCTTCCCTTCCCGCATCAGACTGTTCAGACGGGCCAGTGTCATCGTTGCTCGATTCGATAAAGATGCGTGCGCGTGCGCAGGTAAAAGGCCTTGCCCGCAATGGCGGGCGAAGCGAGAAAGCTTTCGTCCAGCTTATTCTCAGCCAGCTTTTCAAACGCGCGGCCCGGTTTGCTGACGGTAGTTTTGCCCTCTTCGCTAAAGAGCCAGCGTTTGTCCATGTGTTGACCAGCTTGAAAACCGCGTGCTACTTTCTGTGTGAAGAGAAAGCTTTATGTCGTTAGCCTTGTCCAGAACCAGTCAGAGAAACCGCCCGGCACAGTGCGCCATCGCACTGCTGCTGCTGTCTCTTTCGCTGGTTGACCTGGCCGTGATTGATCTTTTTGCGCCGGAGCTTTGCGAAAGCGCAAGTGTGACGCTGGCGCAGACGGCGGCGAATGTCAGTGACGCCGAGAGCAGCGCTCAACCAAGCGCCACGGCAAGCGGCCTTCCGCTACCAAACTCGTCCGCCCCCTTGTCACTTGAGGAAGATTGTTTTTGCTGCTGCGCCCACACGCTACCAAGTGCTTATTTCAGACTCCCGGCCTTGCCCTTGCCACCTGACAGAGCCGCTTCACTGAGCGTCTTTCTTCCTACCGCTCCGCCTGCGGCGCTGTTCCGCCCGCCGCGCCGCGCTTAACCCCGCTCACTTTCCACCCATTTGCGACAGCTTTGAATGCCGCAGCGTTTTGTCGCAGCGCGGCATCAGGCTACGGCCTGGCTCGGCTTGCAATTCGGTGTACTGGAAGCGCGCGCACTGAACTGTGCGCTCACTGCCGGTCACGGTACTGACCCATACACGCAATTGCAAACCGCTCCAAAGCGGTCAGGTATTGATCCGTCAGCGCGGTGGCTTGTCCGGGTGATGAGTCATCGGCAGGGGTTATTGCGATGTTCCATGCAAAGTCTATCTATCCACAACGCGCCCCAGGTTCGCGGGTGCGGCGCCTGGGTTCTGTCTTTTTGTGTCTGCTCGTTTGCCTAACGGCGACAGCATTCAGCCAGCATTTGCCGGGCGCGAAAATAATCGTGTCGGCTGCCACTGATACGCTGCCTGAGCAGCGGAACCAGCCTTTCATTGACCCGCTGCAAGGTATGTCAGCGGCGGATTTGGTGCGCCGCGCGCTCACTGCCAACAATGAACTGGCGGCCTTTCGCCTGGAAGTCGAACGTGCCCGCGCGCGCTTGCAACAAGCCGGTTTGAGGCCGAACCCGACGCTCGATTTCGAGCAATCAAGCGGACGCCTGGCGAACAATCCCGGCGACCGCGCGACCAGCGTCGGCCTGGCGTTGCCGCTGGAAGTCGGCGGGCAACGCGGCAGGCGCATTGACCTGGCGCAAGCCGAACTGGCCGCCGTGCAAGCGCAAGTCGCCGAACGCGAACGCCTGCTGGCGGCAGAGGTGCGCAAGGCTTTCGTTGACGCTCTCAGCGCGCAACGCGAGCTTGAAATCACCGACGGGCTGAACCGGCTCGATACGCAAACCGCCAGCATTGTCGAAACGCGCGTAGGCGTGGGCGACGCCGCGCCGCTCGAAGCTAGTCTGTTGCGCGTCGAGATTGACCGCCTGCTGGCGCGCCGCGCATTGGTAGAAGGCCGTTGGCAAGCAGCGCTGTTGCGGCTCAAAACGCTGGCGGGCATGGCCCCGGAAGAAAGCTTGCAACTCCGCGCCGATTCATCGCTAACAGCGGCGGCGATGCCAGCTTCGCTTAACGAGGCGCTTGAAACGGCGCTGCGGATGCGCCCCGATTTGCGTCTGGCGCGGCTGGTCGAAGCCGCCGCGCAGGCGGGGTTGCGGCTGGTTGAAGCGCAGGCCAGACCGTCCGTCACCATCAACACCAGGTACACAACTGATCGCACACTGACCAGCTTGCCCGCGCCGTTCACCCCGTTCCCGGACAGCGGGCGCACGCTGACGATGGGCGTCTCGATTGGGCTGCCGGTCTTTAACCGCAATCAGGGCGCGAAGGCCGAGGCGGCGACGGCGATCACGCAGGCACAGCAGCGCCGCGTTTTTATCGAAGCCGCGATTCGCGCCGAAGTCGCCAGCGCGTTCGCCCGTCAGCAGGCGGCCACGCGGGCGCTCGCCATTTTTGAGCAAGGCGTGCTGGGCCGCTCACAGGACAACCTGCGCGTGCTGCGCGGCGCTTATGAAATCGGCGCGTTCAAAGTCACTGAACTGCTGGCCGAACAGCGCCGCCTGCTGGATGCGCAAAAAGAATTCATCGAAGCGTCAGCCGAACGCGCCCGCGCGCTGGCCGATTTACAAACAGCGCTGGGCGTCAGCGAGGAGCAACAATGAACAACCTGAGCAACGAAACCACTCAAACGCGGCGCTACAGTCCGCCCTTTTATCACGGCGTCAGCGCCTGCCTGCTGCTGGCCTGCGCGCTGCTGCTCGCGGCCTGCAACAGCAAAGCCGAGCAGCCGGAAGCGCCCGCCAAACAAGCAGACAAACACGACGAACACAAGCCAGGCGCGGCGCAGGAAGTCGAGCTTGCGCCCGCCGCCTTGAAAGCCGCCGGAATCGAATTTGCCGAAGTCACGGCGCGTGCTTTCAGCGGCAGGCTGCGCGTGGCGGGCAGCGTGGAAACCAATCAGTTGCAGACACAACAAGCCACGCCGCTGGTCACCGGGCGCATTGAGCGCGTTTATGCCGCGCCGGGCGAGCGCGTGAAAGCGGGGGCTGTGCTGGCGATGATTTCCAGCCCACTGATCGCGCAAATGCACGGCAAGCTGCACGAGTCTGAAACGACGCTCGCCCTCGCCGAACGCAATCTCAAGCGCGTCGAGCAGGCCGAAAACCGCGCGGCAGTGTTGACGGCGAAGGCGCGGCTGGATGAAGCCGAAGCCGCGCTCAACCGCACGCGCAAGCTCATCGAACTGGGCGCGGGCGCGGGCAAAGACCTGATCGCGGCAGAGACGGCTTACAAAACGGCGAAGGCCGACTATGACTTTCAGGGCAATATCATGCTCAACAAGGAAATTCAGGAAGCCCGCGCCGCCGTCGAGACTGCGCGGGTGGATGTCAGCCACATCCGCTTTGAAATGAAAGCCCTCGGCGCACCGGTGGCGGAAGACGACCACGACGACCATACGCGCGACACTTCGCTGCTGGCGTTGCGTGCGCCTGTTTCAGGCACGGTCACAGAACGCACGGTCAATGCCGGCGCGGGCATCGAAGCGGGCAAGCCGCTTTTCACCATTGCCAATCTGACGACTGTCTGGGTGATTGCCAGCGTGCCCGAAGCGCAACTCAGCGGCCTGCGCGCCGGAACCGCCGCGCAAATTTTTGCCGCCGCGTTCGGCGCTGATTCGCGCCCGGCCCGCATCAGCTACGTTGATCCGCAACTCAACGAAGACACGCGCACGGCCCGCGTCCGCCTGGAGGTCGCCAATCCCGGCGAAAAGCTCAAAGCCGGAATGTTCGTCGAGGTCGAGTTTCAAACCGGCGCGGCGATCAACGAGGGGACTGAAATCGTCATCCCTTCGCTGGCGCTGCAACGGCTGGGCGAACGCACCGTGGTCTTTCTGGCGGAAGCCGGTGAAGCCGGACATTTCACCGTGCGCGCGGTTGAAGCGGGCGGCGCCAGCAACGGCCTGACGCGCATCCTGAACGGGCTGAAAGCCGGTGAGCGCATCGTCACCAAAGGCAGTTTCACGCTCAAGGCGCAATTGCTGAAAAGCGAGATGGAGGACGAGCACTGATGTTGAACAAAATCATTCGCTTTTCCGTGCAGCATCCGGCGCTCATCCTGCTGCTGATTGTGCTGCTGTGTGTCGCGGGCGTTTTCAGTTTTCAACGCCTGCCGATTGATGCCGTGCCCGACGTGACCAACGTGCAGGTCATGGTGCTCACGGCAGCGCCCGCCTTGTCGCCGCTGGAGATTGAACGGCAGATTACGTTCCCGGTGGAGACGGCGATGAGCGGTTTGCCCGATATTGATGAAATTCGTTCGGTGTCGAAAGTCGGCTTGTCCGTCATCACCGTCGTTTTCAAAGAGTCGGTAGACACTTATTTTGCGCGCCAGCTTGTGCTGGAACGCCTGACGCTCGCCCGCGAACAAATTCCGGCCAACATCGGCGCGCCGCAAATGGGGCCGATTGCAACGGGACTCGGCGAAATCTATCTGTACGAATTGCGCTCTGAACCCGGACCGGACGGCAAGCCGCTGCACGACGCGACAGCGATGCGCACGATTCAGGACTGGAATGTGCGGCGGCAATTGCTGGGCGTGCCGGGCGTGACCGAAGTCAACAGCTTCGGCGGGTACGAGAAACAGTATCAGGTGCAAGCCGATCCCGCGAAGCTGCTGGCTTACGGCCTGACGCTGCACAATGTGCTGGAGGCCGTCGAACGCAACAACGCCAATGTCGGCGGCGCTTATATCGAACGCGCCGGTGAGCAATACCTGTTGCGCGGGATCGGGCTGGCACAATCAATGGAGGACATCGCCAGCATCGTCGTCAAAACCGGCAAGGAAGGTGTGCCCGTGTTTGTGCGCGATGTCGCCGCAGTCGTGACGGGCGCGACGCTGCGGCAGGGCGCAGTGAGCGCCGACGGGGAAGGTGAAATCGTCGCGGGCATTGCGATCATGCTGAAAGGCGAGAACTCGCGCGCCGTCGTCCAACGCATCAAGCAGCGCGTCGAGCAGATCAAACCAACGCTGCCCAAAGGCGTCGAACTGGTTTCGTTTTACGACCGCGAGGCGCTGGTCAATCGCACCATGAAAACCGTGGCGACCAACCTGATCGAAGGCGCGTTGATCGTGATCTTCATCCTGGTCTTGTTGCTTGGCAACTGGCGCGGGGCCTTGCTGGTGGCGACGGTGATTCCGCTCTCGATGCTCTTCGCGGCGATCTGCATGGTCGTCTTCAAAGTGTCAGGCAATCTGATGAGCCTGGGGGCATTGGATTTCGGTTTGATTGTGGATGGCGCGGTGGTGATGGTCGAAAATGCCGTGCGCAGACGCGCCGCAGCGCAACACGCAGGCAGTGCAGAAGCGCCAAAAGAAACCATCCTGCAAGCGTGTTTGGAAGTCGGGCGTCCGGTCGTCTTTGCGGTAGCGATCATTATGATCGTTTACCTGCCGCTGCTGAGTCTGACGGGTGTCGAAGGCAAGATGTTCAAGCCGATGGCGCTGACCGTGGTGTTCGCGCTGCTCGGCTCGCTACTGCTGGCGCTGACTTACATCCCGGCCATGCTGACGCTGGCGCTGCGCGGCAAGGTCGCGGAAGCCGAGAGCTTCGTCATCCGCTGGGCGCGGCGCGTTTACGAACCCGCGCGCGCCTTCGTCGTGCGACGGCGGCTGACCGCCGTCGCTGTGGCGCTGGCACTGGTCATTGCCAGTGGCGCGCTGCTGCCCTTGCTCGGCGCGGAGTTCATTCCGCGTCTGGATGAAGGCTCGCTGGTCATCGAAGCCGCGCAACTGCCCAGCGTCTCGCTGCCGCAATCCATCAGCGCGCTGACCGAAGCCGAAAAAGTCTTACGCACTTTTCCCGAAGTCAATCGTGTCATTTCAAAAATCGGGCGGCCTGAAATCACGACCGATCCGATGAGCGTGGATCGCGCCGACATTTACGTGGACATCAAACCGCCCGGCGAATGGAAGACGGCGAAGACGCGCGAAGCCCTGGTAGAAAAGATGTCCGAGGCGCTGGACAAAGGCGCGCCCGGCGTGAATTACGGCTTCTCGCAACCGATTGAGATGCGCATGTCGGAACTGATTGCCGGCGTCCGTTCCGACGTGGCAATCAAGCTGTTTGGCGAAGACCTCGACGAATTGAAGCAGACCGCCGAGCAGATTGCGCGCACGGTGAAAGGCGTGCGCGGCGCGCAGGACGTGCGGATCGAGCAAGTCGCCGGACTGCCGCAATTGCAGATCAAGCCCGACCGCGCCGCGATTGCGCGTTACGGCATCAACGTCGCAGACGTGAACGACCTGGTTGAATCGCTCGTCGCGGGCAAACCTGCCGGGCAGATTTACGAAGGCGAGAAACGCTTCAACCTGATCGTGCGGTTGCAGGAAAGCGTCAGCCGCGACACCGGCCTGATGAAAGCCCTGCTCGTGCCTGCCGCAAGTGGCGCGCGCATCCCGCTGGCGCAACTGGCCGACATCGCCGTGATCGAAGGCCCCGCGCAGATTTCGCACGACGACACGCGCCGCCGCATCGTCGTCGAATGCAACGTGCGCGGACGCGACATCGGCAGCTTCGTCACGGAAGCACAGTCAGTGATTGGCAAACAGGTCAAGCTGCCCGCCGGTTACTATCTGACCTGGGGCGGGCAGTTTGAAAACCTGGCGCGCGCTTCCGAGCGGCTGTTGATCGTTGTGCCGCTGGCTTTGCTGCTCATCTTCATTCTGCTTTACACCACCTTCAAATCAGCCCGCCAGGCGCTGTTGATCTTCACCGGCATCCCCTTCGCCATCGTCGGCGGAGTCTTTGCGCTGGCCTTGCGCGGCATGCCGTTTTCCATTTCGGCAGGCGTTGGGTTCATCGCGCTCTTTGGCGTCGCCGTGTTGAATGGCGTGGTGATGGTCGCCGCCATCAATCACCTGCGCGAAGCCGGGCTGAAACTGAATGAAGCGGTGAACGAAGGCGCGGCGACGCGCTTGCGTCCGGTGCTGATGACGGCGCTGGTGGCGAGTCTGGGTTTTATTCCGATGGCACTGGCGACTTCCGCCGGGGGCGAAGTGCAACGTCCGCTGGCAACGGTGGTCATCGGCGGGTTGGTGACTTCGACTCTTCTGACGCTGCTCATTTTGCCGATGCTCTACCGCTGGTTCGAGCGCGATCAAACACGGGATAAATCCCCAGGAGAAAAAGCATATGAATCGAGTTCACCGCTGGTACTGTAAATCCTTCTTATGGAAGAAAGTCTTGCATGTAGGCATAGTGCCTTGGGCGCTCAAAGCACTTGATCTAGGGGAGAATGTGCTGGAAGTCGGACCCGGTCCGGGATTGACCACCGACATACTGCGCCAGCAGTTCAGCCAGGTCACGTCCATTGAAATTGACCCGAAATTGGCTGATTCACTAAAGCATCGCCTGGCAGACACCAACGTCAGGGTGATTGAAGGGGACGCGACAAAAATGCCTTTCGAGGATCAGTCCTTTACGGGAGCGGTGTCGTTTACGATGCTGCACCACGTTCCGGCGCCCGCTTTGCAAGACCGGCTGCTGGCCGAGGTTTACAGAGTGCTGAAGCCGGGCGGGATTTTTGCGGGGACAGACAGCACTTGGAGTATGGCTTTCCAGCTTTTCCACCTGTTCGACACGATGGTCATGGTTGAGCCTGACACGTTTGGAAAGCGGCTGGAGGCGGTCGGTTTTAGAGATGTGGAAGTCGAGGTAGCCAGCAAGGTCTTTCGGTTTCGGGCTAAACGCCCGTAATGCCCTCGCTGTACTGGCATACACGCGGCTTCCTATGGCGGCGACGGTTGTAGGAACAGCCTTCCGAGTTTGAAGAGGTGATAAAGATGAATCAACAGCTTGCTGAAACCGTAGTTGATGCACGCGCCCCTCTCGTGGCGCGCGGTCGTCGGCTTGAATACTTCACCATCATTTGGAACTGCCTTGAGAGCATCGTTGCCATCGGCTCAGGGCTGCTCGCCGGGAGCATTGCGCTCGTGGGCTTCGGCATTGATTCGTTGATTGAAAGCTCATCGGGCGCAGTCCTTCTCTGGCGTCTCCGTGACGGGGAGAAGGGGGAGCAGAGAGAACGCACGGCGTTGAAATTTGTCGGCGTCAGTTTCCTGCTGCTGGCCGGTTACGTCACCTTCGATGCGGCGAAGTCGCTCATCCGGCGCGAACCTCCCCAAGCAAGCTATATCGGAATCGGCCTTGCTCTGCTGTCATTGGCGGTGATGCCACTACTTGCCAGAAAGAAACGTCAGGTAGCCGCGTTGCTCAACAGCCGCGCTCTACAAGCTGATTCGAGACAGACCGATATTTGCGCTTATCTCTCGGCGATCCTCATTGGTGGCCTGCTGCTCAATGCGCTGTTCGGCTGGTGGTGGGCTGATCCGCTATCGGCGCTGGTGATGGTTCCGATTATCGCCAGGGAAGGTTTCGAAGCATTGAAGGGAGAGACCTGCTCAGATTGCCATAGTCATTAAACTGTGATTACGAGCACTTAACTGAAAGGAACCGATGGGACATTCACATTCACATTCGCCCGCTGCCGGGAACAATAAGAAACTGGCCTTTGTTTTCGGTCTTACGCTGTTTTACTTGATCGCCGAAGTGATTGGCGGCTTCCTTACTCACAGCCTCGCGTTGCTGGCCGACGCCGGGCACATGCTGACCGATGTGGCCGGATTGGGATTGGCGCTCTTTGCTATAAAATTCGCCGAACGCCCCGCAACGCCTGAACGCACTTATGGTTTCTACCGCGTCGAGATTCTGGCCGCCGTCATCAATGCCGTCGTGCTGCTTGGTATCTCGCTCTTCGTACTCTATGAAGCATTCGAACGCTTCCGCAATCCGCCTCAAGTGGAAAGTAAAGCGATGCTGCTTGTTGCTGTGTTTGGTCTTGTCGTTAACATCGCAGGCTTTCTGATTCTGCGCGAAGGCTCGCAAGCGAGCCTGAATATGAGGGGCGCGTACTTTGAGGTGCTCTCCGATATGTTGACCTCTATCGGTGTCATCATCGCGGGCGCGGTGATGTGGGCGACGGGCTGGTATTACGCCGATCCGCTGATTTCCGCAGGCATTGGGTTGTTCATCTTCCCGCGCACTTGGGTCTTGTTGAAAGAAGCGGTCGGCGTGCTGCTCGAAGGCGTGCCCGCTGAGGTGAACCTGACGGCATTGCGTGAAGCTATCGGCAAAGTTGCCGGTGTTGCCGGTGTTCACGATCTGCACGTCTGGTCGCTCACTTCCGGCGTCAACGCGCTGAGCGTGCATACGGTGCTGGCTGACGGCGCAAAGCACGATGAAGTGCTCGCAGCCGTGCGTGAATGTGTCACGCACGATTTCAAGATCGCGCACGCCACGGTACAGGTAGAGAGCAAAGGCTGCGCTGAACACGAAACGCATCTGTGAGGAGTAATTTGCGATGAAAGAATGGCTCAACCCCTTTTCCAGCTTTCGCGCGCGAATCGTCTTTTTCGTGCTGCTCGTATTGGCGGTGACGATCCTCGTGCTCTTTTTCATCAACCGCCAGTCGGAACAGCGCATTACGCGGCTGGTGGCGGAGCACCTCAAGGACACCTCGCTGGCAGTAGACCTGGCGCAGACTTCGTTCACTGGCGACAAGTACCTCTACCAACTCATCCCGCAGGATGGACGGCTGGGCATTGGCCTGGACGAAAGCCATGTCATCCATCGCATCATCGTCGCTGCTGCGAACGGGCGCATCATAGACAGTTCGGAACGTGACGACATTGACCAAACGATTCAGCAAGTGCTCGGCGCGCTCACGCCCGCGCCGTTTGCCATACCGCCGCGCAGCGCGACGACGGATGGCCGCGAGCCGGAGCAAGTGTTCACCTATCCGGTCGAGACTGAAAAAGGCAAGCGCCGCGTCGTCATCATCATTTCACCGCATCGCTTGAGCGAGATCGTGCGCGAAGAAGGGCGTAAACGCTGGCTCGGCATTACGCTGCTCGGCCTGCTGCTCGTGCTAACCGTGGCCTTTGCAAGCTGGCGCTTCACGCATCCCATCCGCGCGTTGATGAACGCGGCAGCGCGCGTTTCAGCCGGGGATTTCGATTTCAACGTGACCATCAAGCGCCGCGATGAAATGGGAAGACTGGCGCAAACCTTTAACGAGATGCTGGCCGGGCTGCGCGGCAAACGCGAACTGGAAGAGAAATTGCAACGCGCGGAACGCTCCGCGCTCACTGGCCGTATCGCTTCCGGCATCGCGCACGAAATTCGCAATCCGCTCAGCTTCATCAGCCTTTCGGTGGATTACCTGCGCGACAAATTTGCGCCCACAGCCGAAGCCGCGCGCCACGACTACACAAAACTTATTGACAGCGTCAAAGAAGAGATTCTGCGGCTCAACGGAATGGTCAGCGACTTTTTGAATTTCGGTCGCCCGGCGCGGCTCAAGCTGCGTGAACTCGACGCCCGCGCATTGGTTGAGGAAGTGCTTGTGCTTGTGCGCGCCAAAGCCGAGCAACAAAACGTGCGCGTGAGTGTGCAGGAAGTGACCAGTGATGAACGCGGCGAAGCGTTCGACACGCATCTGAAAGCCGATGCCGAGCAACTGAAAACCTGCTTCTCGAACATCGCTATCAATGCCGTGCAAGCAATGACCGACGGCGGCGAACTCAAACTTACGCTGCACCCACAGCCGCACAACATCCGCATCGAGTTTGCCGATACCGGTCCCGGCATTGCGCCGGAAGCGTTGGGCCAAATCTTTGAGCCGTACTTTTCAACCAAGGAAACAGGCATCGGGCTGGGGCTGGCGCTCACCAGAAAACTGATTGAGGATCACGGCGGGCAGATTCTCGTAAGCAGCGAGGTCGGGGCCGGGACAACTTTCACCATCACTCTGCCGCGCGCGCCTGCGGAGCATCCGCAAGCTGCTGGATTGCCGCAAACTGTCGTCTCAATTTGACCAGGCACGATCAGTGCTTGCGAACGGGTTTTAACGTTGTTCGATGCGATATAGATGCGTCCGCGTGCGCAGGTAAAAGGCCTTGCCCACAATGGCGGGCGAAGCGAGAAAGCCCTCGTCCAATTTATTCTCGGCCAGCTTTTCAAACGCGCGGCCCGGCTTGAGCACGGTCGTTTTGCCCTCTTCGCTAAACAGCCAAATCTTGCCGTCGGCGTAAACGGGCGAGGCCGAATACTCGCCGCCGATGCGCTCTTGCCAGACCTGCGCGCCGGTCTTGGCCTCGATGCAACTGGCGATGCCGGTGTCGCCGATCATGTAAATCAAATCGTCAATCAACAAAATCGAAGGCTTATTCGACACGCCGCGCTTGACCCGCCACGCGACGTAAGAATCGTCGAGCAAGCCGTTGCCGCCCGTGCGCACAGCGAAAAGCTGTCCAGTGGAAAAACCGGTCGGAAAGAAAATCATCCCGAAGCCGAGCACGGGCCGCGTGCTGGCCGAATGTTGCGCGCGCTCTTCGACACGCCAGAGTTCTTTGCCGGTGAAAGGGTCATAAGAATAGGCCGCCTTCGCGCCGAGGCTGATCATTTCCCAACGGCCATTGATTTGCGCGACCTGGGGCGTGGCAAAGGCTTTGCGCAGATCGCCATCCGCCGCCGGTTTGCCATTGGGTTGCAAGTCTTGAAAATCAATCGAACGCTTGGTCTGCCAGACCGTCTTGCCTGTCTTCTTATCCAGCGCCACGACGTATTGCCGGTCGCTGCCGTCGAAATGCATCAGCAACAGGTTCTGAAAAATCACGGGCGATGAACCCGAACCGCGAAAGTGGTTGCACTCAAAATCCGTGCGTTGCCACAGCACTTTGAACGTCTTCGTATCCAGACAGGCCGTGCCCGGCGAACCGAAGGTGAGGTAAACGCGCCCGGCTTCGATGGCGGGCGTCGGCGAGGCGTAGGTGTTGAAGGGATGCGCGTATTGCGGCTCGGCGACGTCAAAGAGTTTGAGGTCTTTGATGATCTTGCCGGTGTCGCGGTCAAGGCACAGCGCGTAAAGTTGGCGGCCATCTTTCGCCGCCGTCGTCAACCAGATTTGCTTGCCGAAAATGACGGGCGAAGACCAGCCGCGGTCGTGAATAGCCGTTTTCCAGGTGACGTTTTGCGCCTCGCTCCAAGTCAGCGGCAAACCCGTCGCGTCGGAATGGCCGGTGCCATCGGGGCCGCGAAACTGCGGCCAGTTATCGCTGGCAGAGGCGAACAGTGAAAAGCTAATTAGCAGGATTACAGGGACGATTCGTTTCATCATTTCCTCGCTTACGTTGCGCCAAACTTTGGCAGGCTTCGTTAGAGCGGTTTGCAATTGCGTTTATGGGAGCGCGTTGTGCCGGGACGGTACCGCGCGCGTGAGCAAGCGGCGCCTCAAGCTTACGCCGTTGGCTGAGCCGCCCAGGTGCCGCTTGCTCACGCGCGCGGTACCGTCCCGGCACAACGCGCTCCCATAAACTGATGTGAAAACCGATCTAAGCGACGCGCTGCAAACGCGGGCCGGATGATACTGGCGCACCGGATTCGGCGCAAATTTTCAGCTTCAAGGCCAAGCAGCAGCCAAAAACCGCCAAGCCGGGCTTTACCCGCTGGCAGCGATTGCGCAATATAGCCGCCAGCAATTGCAGACAAACCGCTTTTCCATCAAGCTCAACACAGGAGACCACATCTATGCTCAATCGCAGAAGCTTTTTACAAACTGCTGCTGTCGGCACGCTCGGCGCGGCCCTCACGCAGCGTTTCGCCAACGTCGCCAGCGCGCGCAAACTGTCCAAGATCGGCGTCCAGCTTTACACCGTGCGCAACGAAATGGCCAAAGATTTTGAAGGCACCATCGCTAAAGTCGCCGCGCTCGGTTACCAACAAGTCGAATTCGCCGGCTATTACAACCGCACGCCGGAGCAAGTCAAAGCGGTGCTCGCCAAAAACAAATTGGAAGCACCCTCTGTGCACGTCGCGCTCAAAGAGCTGCGCGAAAATCTGG
Source organism: Acidobacteriota bacterium (assembly GCA_016196035.1). Lineage (NCBI taxonomy): Bacteria > Pseudomonadati > Acidobacteriota > Acidobacteriota bacterium. The sequence continues at coordinate 120,673 of JACPYM010000006.1, forward strand.
ACAAGGCCGTCGAAACCGCGCAAGCCGTCGGGCATAAACTGGTCGTCTGTCCTTTCGTCATGCCCGAAGAGCGCAAAACGCTCGCCGATTTCAAAGCGCACGCCGCCGTGTTGAACAAAGCCGCCACGGCATTCAAAAAAGTCGGCATTGAGTTCGGCTATCACAACCACGACTTTGAATTCATGCCCATCGAAGGCCAATTGCCAATGGATTTGCTGCTGGCCGAGACTGACCCGAAGCTGGTTAAATTCGAACTCGATTTGTTTTGGATCATCAAAGCCAAGCACGACCCGCTGGCCTTTTTCGCCAAAAACCCAGGCCGCGTCATTGCCTATCACGTCAAAGATATGGCCAAGGACAAAGAGGTCTTTACCGAGGTCGGACAAGGGCGCATTGATTTCAAACCGCTGCTGGCCAAAGCCAATCAGGCAGGCGCGAAGTATTTCTTCGTCGAGCAGGATCAATGTCCCGGCCCGCCGCTCGACAGTTTGAAGATCAGTTTCGATTACTTGAAGAATTTGAATTTCTAGCGGTACCGGTTGCACCCTGGGTACGCACGCATCCTTGCGTGCGGTCTCGACAGCAGACAGGTTCCTACCGGAAGGAAGAGGTCTGAGGCCAAGCCCGCACGCTGGAAGCGGTGCGTACCCAGCGGGCGACCATTTCCCTTTTTATCGTGCAATCATCTTCCACTTCTGATTCCTCTGGCGCTTCAGCCTTGCGCCAACTGCCTGCGCCCTTTGCTGGCCTTTCCAGAGCCGACGCCACGATGCTGACGGTTGTCGTCATTTGGGCGGCCAACATCAGCATCGTCAAAGCCGCGTTGGCGGGCATCGGGCCGCTGCCCTTCACTGCGGTGCGGTTTACCAGCGCCACTCTTTTGCTGGTCATTGTGCTGCGCGTACAGGCAGGCTCGTGGCGCGTACCCCGCGCGCTTTGGGGCCGGTTGGTGTTGTTGGGGCTGGTCGGAAACACCGCCTACCAGTTCTTTTTCATACTGGGTTTGTCGCAAACCACTTCGGCCAACAGCGCCATGATCATGGGCACGACACCGGCCATCATCGCGTTGACGGGCGGCTTGCTGGGCCTGGAAAAATTGACGCGCCACGTCATTGGCGGCGTTACGCTGGCGCTGGCCGGGGTCGCCATCGTGATGTCGCGGCAAGGCGCGGCGGTTTCGGCCCAAACGCTGCACGGCGATCTGTTGATGCTGTGCGCCGTGTTTTGTTGGACGGCGTATGTCTTGGGCATGCGCACGCTGGGCGGGCAAATCTCTTCGTTGGGCGCAACCACGTTTACGCTGCTGACCGGCACCCCCGGCTTGGTTTTGCTCGGCTCATCCGGCTTGCGACAAGTGCAATGGGCGCGCTTGCCCGCCAGCGTCTGGTTCGGGCTGGCCTATTCATCATTGCTGGCGCTGGTCGTTGGTTACGTGCTGTATAACAGCAACATCAAACGCATTGGCGGCGTGCGCACCGGCGTTTATAGTTGCGCGATTCCGCTGTTGGCGACGCTGATCGCCTGGCCGGTGTTGGGCGAACGTCCGCATTGGTGGCACGCCGTGGGCGGAACGTTGATCATCGGCGGCGTGTTGCTGGCGCGGCGTGAGACGAAAGAAGAAGAGAGTGGCACGCTGTCCAGCCAGTGAACATTGCCCGCGCAGTTCGCCTTTTGCCAAGTCGCTTAATACAAGAAAAACTAAATTTTCTGGCATTTACCTCTTCGCCGCAGAGCGGCGAAAACAATTTTCAAAGCACGAGATAACTTAGTTTCTCGTGTACTTAATTGGGTTCCATAAAGTACGCCCTGATTCCTGAATCCTGGTTCCTGAATCCTGTTCCCGTAAAACAGGGGTCAGGAACCAGGATTCAGGAATCAGGGAATCGCTCTGAGTTGCGTTGCTGAAGACTTGGCAAAAGCCCTGCTGCAATGCCCGCCGCTCTTCGGCAGCTTTGCGTTCCAAGCCAGACAGGGCTTACTATGACGCATCTTCAGTAACTTGTTCTCCCCCAAACAATGTTGGCGCGCGTTGAGCAGAGGTTCATGAACTTTCGACGGAAACAAATTGCGGGAAAGATGCGGTTGGGGTTATTGCTCTCACTATTGCTGTTGGCCCAAGCCGCGCGTGCGCAAACCACCAATCCACCGGCCCCAGCGCCGCGCGCGCTCAATGACATTCTGGCGCTTGAAGACCCGGCGGCCCGGCTCACCTCGCTGCAACAATTCCTGAAAACCAATGCCACGGGCGAAGCGGCGCTGACGGCGCGTGAGGCCGTCGTTTTCAGCTACTCGCAAATCGGCGAGGCACAACTCAACGACAACAACATCGAAAAAGCCGTCGAAGCCTTTCAACGCGCGATCAAAGCCTTGCCCAAACAAGTCAGCGATCAATTTTTTGAAGACACCGTCGTCAAGATTCCGATGGCCGTCTCGACGCGCGGCTATCGCGCCGAGGCCGTCACGCTGGGCAAGCTGCTCGAAACGCGCTTTGCCAACGAGGCTGAGCGGCTGGCCGCGCTGGGCGAGTATTACCTGAGCATCGAGGCGTCGGGCGAAGCGATCAATACGCTGGAAAACGCGACGCACCTCGCACCCGAAGACGCCCGTTTGCAGCGCGCCTTGGGCGCGGCCTATCGCATGGGCTTGCGCATCGGCGACGCCATCGCGGCTTATCAATTGGCCGTGCGTTACGACCCCAAAGACCGCCGCGCGTTTTATGATCTGGCGAACCTCTACCGCTCGCAGGGCGCGTATGAAGACGCGTTGAAGCTGTATCAAAAACAATTGGAGATTGATCCGAAGCATACGGCTTCGCACAAAGGTCTGGCGCTGGCTTACACCGCGTTGGGCAAAGAAGACGAAGCCACCGCCGCGCTCAATCAGGTGCGCGACCTGCGCGGATCGAGCGACGAGATTCGCCAGGACATTCTGTTGCAAACGCAATTGGCGTTTTATTACCTCGCGCAAAACAAGTTGAAAGCCGCGCGCCAGGCCGCCGAGGCCGCCTTGCTGGTCGAACCGCGTTTCAGTTGGGCGCGCATCGCAGCCGCCGAGGTTGAGCTGGCCGAAGGCAAATACTTTGAGGCCGAGCGGCATTTGCTGGCGGCGCAAAAATACGCCGGCTTCCCGACGCTGGCGTTCACGCTCGCCAAGCTTTATTTGATTGTCGAAGATTTCGATGGCGCGTCCGAATGGCTGGGCAAGGCCTTTCGCTACTCCGCGCAGGACAAATTCACGACGCGGCTGGGCGGCGTGCGCGACGTGCAAGCCGATGAATTGCGCGATCTGCTCGCGCCCGAGCATCAGGCCGCAATCTTCCTGGCCGAGCCGCCGACCAGCGACGAACTTTTCAAGATTGCCGAATCACTGACCCGCGTGAATGCGCGCCTGACGGATAAGACGCCCGACAACAAGACCGCCGCGCCCGCTGCAAAAGAGACTGGCAAAGAAAACAATCCCGACTTGCTCGAACAATCCGCCCGCACCTTTGTCGAAGCCGAGGGCACGCGCCGTTCGTTCCGCGCGCTGTACATGGCGCGACGGCTGGCACAAGCCGGGAAAGCCCTGCCGCTAGCCGTTAAATTTGCTGACCAGGCGTTGGAACTTGCGGAGGTGGCGACCGAGGCGGAAGGCTCCGTGCGCGACTACCCCAACTATGACCGCGAAGGCCGGTTGCGCACCTTCCGGGGCCGCGCTTATGACGCGCGTGGCTGGGCTTTGTTCAAGGCCAATCAAAATCCCGAAGCGGTGCGCACCTTGAGCCAGGCGGTGTTGACCTACGGCCCGTTACCCGAAGGCAAAGAAGCGTTGCGCCATCTCTCCGCCGCGAAAGAAGCCGCAGGCGAGCTGCCGGTCGCCTTGGAACTGGCGCTGGCCGCGTATGAAACGCCCGCCGATAAAAACACGGCGGACCTCAACCGCTCGGTGGTCGAATCGCTTTATCGCAAGGTGCATGGTTCGCTCAACGGCCTGGGTGAAAAACTCGGCCAACCGCTCAGCGCCAAAACCGCCGGGCTGATTGCCGCCGCCGCCAATGCCGCCAACCACGCGGAAACACAGACACCAACAACGACGGCAGCGAACACCGGCGACCCCGCGCCAACAACGGCCAAGCCCGAATTCAACGTCAATCAATTGCTGGTCAATCGCCCGAACGAAGCCAATGGCAACGAGCGCCGCCCGGCTTTGTCCACACCCACGCGCGGCAGCGATAGCGGCAAGACAGCGCAGACCGAAGCGGCCAACCCGCCGTCGGCTGAAAAGTTGCGCGTCGGGCTGTATGGCATTCCGGTCAATCCTAAAACAGCGAATGGAGGCCGACCGAATTTCCCGTTGCCGCCCCCGCCTAAACCGCAACCGCGCGCCACGCCGGAACCGGCCACCAAGACCGCCGCCGTCAATCCGCCGCCTGCTCCTGCTGCAACGCCAATAAAAGAGCCGGTCATTGAAAAGGCTGCGGAACAGCAAGCAGAGAAAGCGCAAGTAGCGGTCATCGCCAAAGAGTTGCCGAAAGAACCAAGCGCGAAAGAACCAAGCGCGAAAGAACCAAGCGCGAAAGAATTGGCTGCAAAGGAACCGGAAAAACTGCCGGAAAAACTGAAAGAAAATGCCCGCGAAACTGCGCCCGTAACCACGCCAACGACGACGGCTGAAAACGCTGTGACACTACCGCCCATAACGACGGCCAACACTGAGGCCGCCGCGCGCAATGCTGTGCCCCCTGCTACCGAAAAAGTAGCCGAGAAAGAACCCGCGCCGACGCTGGCGAGAGCCACTGAAAACGAGCCGGAAAAAGGAGCGGAAAAAGAACCTGAGAAACCGCTTTTCGTGCCGCCTTCCACGCCGCTAACCGTGCCGGAAATCAGAGCCAACAACGCGTCCGCCGTTGAAACCAGCGCGCCAGCTCCGGCCCAACCTGTGAGCTTGCCGGAATTGCCGGCGGACAAACCTGTGCAGTTGGCCGTGACTTACGCGCCCGATCCTGCATTTTTCAGACGCTTGCGGCTGGTTCCAGCCGCAGAAGAAGAACCGCCTGCCCCACTCGTCCCCGCGCCGAACATCACCGTAGCCAATCCGGCGGAACCGCCTATTACCGTGCGGTATGAAGCCGTGCCCACTAAACCGGCTGACAACGCAGCGCCTGCCGAACCGCCGCCGCCGGTCAACACGCGTCCGCGCCGTGTCAATGAATTGATCCCCGTCAACCAACCTACCCCTAGTGGGCCTGCTGCCAACGGACGTAAACGTCGCGTGGCGCCGCCACCCGCAAAGCCTTAAAAGGAACCAGAATCAATGGAAGTGAAAACAGGAGTGATCGCCGCTGCCGGTTCGGGCACGCGTATGCTGCCCGTGACGCTCGGCTATCCCAAAGAATTACTGCCCGTCATTAACCAACCCGCCTTACAACTGATCATTGACGAATACATCACCGCCGGCCTCAACCGCATCATCATCATCACCGGCGAAAACGCCGCGCCGCTACACCGCCAATACGATCTGTCGAATGCGCCCGCGCGCGGCAAGCACAAAGCCCTGGACGACTTCGTAGACCGCCTCGCCGACATCGAAATCATCTTCGAGCCGCAAGCCGGGCCTTATGGCAACGGCACGCCGCTCTTGGTCGCGCAACAGCACATCCCGGCGGGCGCGGGCTTTCTCTATGCGTATGGCGACGACATTCTCAAGACAAAGAAATCCTTCGCGCAACAACTGATCGAATTGCACCACGCCACGGGCGCGCTCGCGGTCGGCGTCCAACCGGTCGCCTGGGAAGAGGTGGTGCGTTATGGCATCGTCGAATTGCAAGAGGGCACGACGAATGTGATGCGTGATGTGATCGAAAAACCGCCGCGCGCCGAGGCCAAATCCAATCTGGCGATGTTTGGCCGTTTCCTGCTCTCGCACGACGTGATTCAAATTCTGCGCGAGATTCCGCTGGGCCAAGCCAACGAATTATGGTTGACCGATGCCGTGCGTGAATACGTGCGGCGCGGCGGGCGTGTGGTGGTCAATCCTGTCACCGACGGTGAATGGCTGACGATTGGCGATCCGGTGAATTACCTGCAAACGCTGATCGAGTACGCGTTGGAAGATGCCGAGATTCGCGCGGCACTGGAACCGCGCATCCGCCGCCGGTTGAATTTGTAAGCTGCCACGGGTTGTCTCACGTGTGCAATGCACATAAGATGGCGGCTCCGAAAAGAATGTGGTGCGGTACAGGGAGCGGTAGCGACCTGGTTTTTGATGTGTTGCCAACCGGAAGAACCAGGTCGCTACCGCTCCCTGTACCGCATTGTGTGTACGCCACTGCTGTAACGTTGCTCTATCTTTTCAAAGGAGCGCCCCTTATGTTTCGCCACCTCCCGTTGATTTTCAAAAACAGTCTGCGCAATCGCCGCCGCAGCCTGCTGACCATCATCAGCATCGCGGCCTCGCTCTGCCTGCTGGGCACGCTGCTGGCGCTCTACAACTCGTTCTTTCACGCCGAAGTGACGCCCGATCAGGCGCTGCGTTTGATTACGCGCAATCGCATCTCGCTCGCCAATCCGCTGCCGCTCTCCTATCAAGCGCAGATCAAGCAAGTCCCCGGCGTCAAAGAGGCGATGATCTTTCAATGGTTCGGCGGCACATATAAAGACGCGCGCGATCCGGCCAATTTCTTCGCGCGCTTTGCCATCGAGGGCGACAAGCTGGCTGTCGTCAATCCCGAATACAAGCTGCCTGACGCCGAGCGCGCGGCCTTCCTGCAAGAGCAAACCGCCTGCATTGTAGGCCGCAAAACGGCCACGCGGCACAACATGAAAGTCGGCGACCACGTCGCGCTCGAGGGCGACGCCTATCCGATCAAGCTCGACCTCGTCATTCGCGGCATCTACGATTGCGCCCTCGACAATGAGACGCTCTTCTTCCACTACAAATATCTGAACGAGAGCGTCGCCGCGCTGCCAGCCTTCCGTGATGTCGTCGCCACGTTCACCATCCGGCTCAATCGCATCGAAGATTCCAATGCCGTGGCCAAAGCCATTGACGACAAGTTCCACAATGCGCCGGTACAAACCAAGACTGAAACCGAACAGGCCTTTGCGCTGAGCTTCGTCGGCTTCCTCGGCAACGTGAAACTGATCCTGCTTTCGATTTGCGCGGCGGTGACCTTCACGATCCTGCTGGTGTCGGGCAACACGATGGCGATGGCCGTGCGCGAACGCGTGCGCGAGGTGGGTGTGCTCAAAACGCTGGGCTATACCAACAGCATCGTCCTGCTGGTGCTGGTGGGCGAAGCGGTGTTGATCTCGCTGATCGGCGGCGCGCTGGGGCTGTTGCTGACGAGCGGCTTGCTCGCCCTGCTGCGCACAGCGCCTTCGACCTTTGTGAATACGAGCCAGCTTACGCTGCCGCTCTCGGTGACGCTGCTCTGTTTGCTGATTGCCGTGACCATTGGCGTGGTCAGTTCGATTGTGCCGGCCTGGGGCGCGTCGCGGCGTTCGATTGTCGAGGCCTTGAGATTCACCGACTGAGTTTCTGACAGAGGAGAAACGGCAATGGACATGTCCAAATTACCGCCAGGAAGCGGTAAACATCCGATCCCCTTCGTCGTCATTTCGGCCAACGACATAGCAGCTTCGATCAAGTTCTATGCCGAATTATTCGGCTGGCAACCGCATGCGGTGTCAGCCGAATTGACTGGCGCCGTGGTTCCGGCAGGGCCGAACGTGGCATGGCGTTCCGGTCTTCCTGACGGCTTCCCCTCGGCGGTTCCTTACCTCGGCGTGCCCGACGTAGACGCCGCGCTGGAACGGATCGTGGCCGCCGGCGGCTCAGTCGAACACGCCGCCTGGGACGTGCCGATGGCCGGCAGGCTCGCGCGGTTCAAAGACCTGTCAGGAACCATTTACGGACTCACGAATGGCGTTGCGCCTGGAACCATGCTGCCGCATATTCCCATGCCGTTTGGCTCCAACCCCAAACCGCCCGCAGGCACGCTTTGCAGTCTGGAAATGTATGCTGCCGATGGCAAGGCAGCGGCGCGTTTCTTCGGCGCGTTATTCGGCTGGGGTACGTTGGAAACGATGCCGCAATACATGGCGTTCGATCCCGGCGCGGGCATCGGCGGTGTCTTCCAATCGCATACGCCAGGGCTGCCCGCCGTGGCTTACATATACGTCACGGATGTCGTCGCAAAGATCGCGGAAATCGAAGCCGCAGGCGGCGCGCGCATGGGCGACCCCATGCCGATACCGGGCATGGCCTGTTTCGGCTATTTCAAAGACCCGTCGGGCAGCAGCATGGGATTGATCGGGCCGTAAGTTCAGCACCTGTGGAGTAACTCCACGTTACTCCACGGTAACGTCGCCAAGGCGCTAGAGCGGTTGAAGGCGGAGCAGGAGAAAGACTTTTTGATCTTCGGCCGCAGCGCGTTAGTTCAATCGTTGGTGCGGTGGAGCCTGGTGGATGAATTTGTATTGCTGATTGATCCGTTGGCGCTGGGCACGTGTTGCCGTCTCTTTGTTGATGGTGGGACGCCCAGCAATTTCAAGCTCCGCGACGTAAAGGCAACCGCGAATGGCGTGGTGGTTGCGACCTACTTGCCGGCAGAAAGCGGTAGTGGGCTAAAGTTGTGTTGTTGGCAAAACGTAGTAGCGCGAGGGACGGCGTGTCCGTCGCCATCTGTCAGCATAGTTCTTCCCTTTTAGACAGCAACACAACTTTAGCCCATTACCCAGAAAGCTGATAGCGTGGCAGAATAGGACATAGACCAAAGTACAAGCTATGCGAATCTGGTCGCTCCATCCAAAATATCTCGATTCCAAGGGACTGGTTGCCGCCTGGCGCGAAGCCCTGCTGGCGCAGAAAGTGCTCAAAGGAGAAACCAAAGGCTATACCCGGCATCCGCAACTTGACCGCTTCAAAGCGCAGGCTGATCCGGTTGCGGCAATCGCAACTTACCTGCTGGGCTTATACGAAGAGGCACAAAGCAGAGCGTTTCAATTTGATCGAGACAAAATCGCGCCTGGCCGTGTACTAACTCAAATCCCCACCACTGAAGGACAGGTTTTGTATGAATGGAACCATCTCAAGCGTAAGTTAAAGCAGCGCGACCCGAGGAAATACAAAGAACTGTCCAAGACAAGCCAGGTTGAAGCGCACCCTTTTTTCAAAGTAATCGGTGGCGCGGTGGAAAGTTGGGAAGTAACAAAATAAATGCCCAACGGCCACGCCATGCGGTTCAGGATGTCACTCAGGATGTTACCCAGGATGTTACGGAGGATAGTAAGATGCGAACTAATCAATCCGCCCCCAATAACATAGATGAATACATCGCGAGGTTTCCAACTGAGGTACAAGAAAAGCTCGAAAAGATCAGGCGGACGATCCGCCAAGCGGCGCCGGACGCAGCGGAAGCGATCAAGTATCAAATGCCGACCTTTGTGTTGAAGGGGAACCTGGTGCATTTTGCAGCCTTCAAAAACCATCTCGGTTTTTACCCCGCGCCGAGTGGAATCGAGGAGTTCAAAGACGAGCTATCCGTTTATGAAGGCGCGAAGGGTTCGGTAAGATTCCCGTTGGATCAGCCAGTCCCATTGGGCTTGATACATAAGATTGTGCAGTTCCGGGTTAAGCAAAATTTGGCAAAAGCCGCGGCCAAAGCGAAAAAGCGTTAGCGAACATGGCCCGCGTAGTTACTGGTGAATTATGAAAATCCCGCTTTCCTATAACATCCGCAACCTGATCGCGCGCCGCACGACGACGCTGATGACGGCGCTGGGCATTGCGTTGACCGTGGCGGTGCTGCTCAGCATTTCGGCGATGGTCGAAGGGCTGCGCAGTTCGCTCGAAGCGACCGGCCATCCGCTGCACCTGCTGGTGACGCGCAAAGGCGCGAACGCGGAACTCAATTCCAACGTGACGCAGGAACAATTCCAGACCATCAAGGTCAAACCCGGCATCGCGCGCACGCCCGAAGGCGAGCCGATGGCTTCGCTTGAGTTGGTCACGGTCATCCTGCTCGAAAGCCCCGAAAACCCCGCCGGCATCAACATCAGTTTGCGCGGACTAACGCCGGTGGGGTTTGCGATGCGCGATTATGTGCGCATCGCTGAGGGCCGCATGTTTCAACCCGGACGCCGCGAAGTCGTCGTCGGCAAGGGCCTGGCAAAACGCTACCCCAAAGCACGCCTCGGCGGGAAACTGGAATTCGGACGCGGCGCATGGGAAGTCGTCGGCGTGATGGATGGCGGGCGCTCCGCCGCCAACAGCGAAGTCTTTTGCGATCTGGCGCAACTCGCCTCCGATCAAAACCGCGAAACGGCGCTGAGTTCCGTGCTCATCCGCGCCACTGATGCCGTGGCAATGCAAGCGCTGATGAACGACCTGAAAGAAGACCGCCGCTTGAATGCCGACGCGGTGACGGAAAAGGCCTATTACCAGGAGCAGATGGCTTCGGCGGCGCCGATTCGTTTTCTGGGCATGTTCGTCGCCATCATCATGGCGATTGGTTCCAGCTTCGCGGCGATGAATACGATGTATGCGGCGGTGGCGCGGCGTGCGCCGGAAATCGGCACCTTGCGCGTGCTGGGCTTTTCCAAACTCGGCATCCTGACCAGCTTCCTGATCGAAGCGTTGTTGCTGAGCCTGCTGGGCGGTGTCATCGGCTGCCTGTTGGTGCTGCCGCTCAACGATTTCACCACCGGCATCGGCAGCTTCATCACCTTCAGCGAATTCACCTTCAACTTCCGCATCACGCCCGCGATCATGCTCATGGGCATCGCCTTCGCGGTGGTGATGGGCATCATTGGCGGACTGTTCCCGGCGGGGGCAGCGGCGCGGAAAGAGATTTTGGCGGCGCTGAAACAATCTTAAGGGACTAAAAGCTATGTCTGGAAGTTATGTTAGGTTACGGCTTGGGAGATTGCGATTTGATCACCAGCTACAAACATAAAGGAGAATCACAATGCGACCACTTCGGTATTCCATCAATGTCACATTGGACGGGTGCTGCGATCATCGTGCAATTCCCGCAGACGAAGAGTTGCATCGTCACGCGATGGAAAACATTGACCAGGCCGATGCTCTCCTCTTGGGCCGGGTGACCTACGAAATGATGGAAGCAGCGTGGCGGTCGCCGCGGATGGGAGCGATGCCTGATTGGACGGAACCCTTCGCCCGGACGATCGACGCGGCAAAGAAGTACGTCGTGTCGAGCACCCTGGACCACGTCGATTGGAACGCGGAGCTCGTGCGCGGGGATATGGGGAAGGCCGTTCAACAGCTCAAGCGGGAGTCGGGTAAGGGACTGTTCGTGGGAGGCGTGAAGCTCCCGCTGGCATTGGCGGAGCTGGGATTGAGTTGGCGGAGCTGGGATTGATCGATGAGTACGAGTTCGTCGTGCAGCCCACGCTAGCGGGCCACGGGCCGACGTTGTTCGCGGGGCTATCGAAGCGTGTCGACTTGAGGCTCGTGAGCCGGCTGGAGTTCGGCTCGGGGGCGGTGGCGATGCGGTATGAGCCGAGAAGGTAGCCATTGGGCTTGTTAAGCCCGGAGAGATGGGAGAGATGGAAACTCGGGGACAGACGGGATGTTTTCCCCTGCGGTTTTGTTTTATGTGAGCCCTACGGGAGCACAGGGCGGAGCCTGCCTGCGGCGAGGTCTTTCAAGGCGCGGAGGCGTCCGTCGAGCTCGGCGGGCGTCAGGCGCCCCTGGCGGTAGAGCGTGCGCAGAAAATCCCGGGCCGGACGGTCGCCCTTGCGCGAGTTGCATTCAAGACAGCAGGAAACCAGGTTGCGGTAGGAATTGCGTCCAAAGC